>CAZQHA010000477.1:0-3695 GCA_964592795.1 uncultured Planctomycetaceae bacterium
TCGAGTAGACCGAGAAGCTGTTGTTGATCGCGACGACGAAGTGGTCGAGCCCGACGGCTCCGCACGTGTCGGGCGGATACGACGGCGAGCCGGGGTCTCCTTGTCGCGGACCGGGAAAGCTGTGCACGATCCCGGGGGGCGCGGCGAACGCGGCGAGCGCGCTCGTCGCACCGGTCTCAGGCGATTCGATCGCGCGCGAGCTCGCGAAAGGAACCTGGGGCGCTTGGACGGCGCCTTGCGGCTCGTCGATGCTCGCGCGGCTCTCCTCCCACACGAGGCCGGCGTGCTTCGAGCCGGTGAGCACGCTGCCGAACGGAACGTCCTCGAAGTCGACGAGCACACGCTCGCCGCCGCGCGCGAAGCACAGGTCGTCGAGCGTGAACCACGCGGCGCCCTCGAACGACGCGCGCGCGACGAACTCGATCCGATCGACCGACGTCATGTCGATCGCGATCCGCGCCGGCTGCTCGCCGATCGCATCGAACCACGCCGTGCGCGCGACGTCGACGCCCGATCGGTAGCCGACGACTCGCAGGACGCGCGCGCTCGCGCCCGGGACGCCGCCGGCCGCGATCCACGCGCTCTCGACGTCCACGGGCTCGTGGAATCCGATCCCGATCCGCGTGTCGCCGAAGCGGTTGATCGCGCAGCGCTCGCCGGAGTGCGCGCGCCGCGGCGCGAGCCGTGACGGCACCATCCAGCCGCCGGGCCGTCCTGCGCGCGCGCGGGGATCCGTCTCGGGATCGCTCGCACCGGCGCGCACCCGCTCGAGGACGACGTCGATCGTCTCGACGACGCCGGGACCGAAGCTCGCGGGATCGAGCGTCTCCCCGCGCACCCCCTGCGCGAAAGCGCTCTCCGTCGCGACGAGCGTGACGACGATCGAAAGCAGACTCCGACCGCGGGACGGAAACGCCGCGAGATGCATGGGACGGCCCTCCTCGATGGCCTGCCGCGGATCTTTGCCGCGATCCGCGCGCAGCAGGAGCTAGTGGCCTCGCCGATCGCGGCTACGCCCTTCGTGCGTCAAGCCCGACGGGATTCCGCGGCGGCGACGCCCTGCTGCAGACCCGCGACCAGCCGGTGCACCTCGCGCGCCGGCGTCGAGCACAGCGCGACGCGCACCGCGCCCTTCATCGGCACCACGAACACGCCCGACTCGCGCATCCCCTTCGCGGTGAGCTCGCTGTCGGGCGTGAACACCGAGACGAAGAACCCGCCTTCGTAGCGCGGATACCGCAGTCCCGCGCGCGCCGCCTCGTGGTTGAAGGCCGCCACGCGCTCGTCGAGCAACGCGATGAGGTGCGCGCGCTCCTTGTCGGCCCGGGCCTTGAGCGCCGGCTCGCCGAGCAGCTCGGTGATCGCGAGCAACCCCAGGTGGTTGCAGTTCGACCACGTCCCGCGGCAGGAGAACCCGAGAGCGTTCACGATGCGCTCGCGCTCCCGCGCGTCCTCGTGGAGCGCCACGAGAGCGCCGACGCGGGCGCCGTATTGGGCGAAAGCCTTCGACGCCGTCCACGCGATCAGCACGACCGCGGAGTCGAGCATCCGCTCGATCGCCCGCGACCAGCCGTGCGTGGTCTTGCCGCCGAAGCGCTCGTACGCGAGGTCGAGCAGGAACGCGACCGGCGCGCGCTCCGCGTGGCGGCCGACGATCTCCGCGACCGCCGACCACTCGGACTCGTCGAGCGAGTAGCCCGTCGGGTTGTTGCACGGGAAGTTGAAGAAGACGAGCGCGCGCCCCTGCCGCGCGACGAGCCGCTTGAGCCCCTCGTCGAACGCCGCCAAGTCGAACCGCCCGCGCGCGTCGAACATCTCGAACGTCTCGACCGCGCGCCGCGTGTGCACCGCGAGCGTGTGGTACGGACCCCAGAAGTAGTTCGTGGTCAGGAGCGCCTGACCGGGCTCGAGGAAGTTGACGATCGCGTGGTGGAGCGCGCCGGTCCCGCCGGGCGTCGCGGCGGCGACGGCCTTCGCGGCGAGCGGTCCCGCGCCGAACAGGTCGTGGATCACGGCGCGCAGGAACACCGCGTCGCCGTGGATCGGCGCGTACGCGGCCGCCTTCTTCACGGGCACACGCGAGATCGCGTCGATCACCGACGGCATGACGGCCAGCGTCCCGTCGTTCTCCATCAGCGCGCCGAGCGTCGCGTTCACGATCGATTCGCCGGCCGCGGCGCGCCGCTGCGCCTCCGCGTTGAGCGCGAAGATCGGATCGTCCCCCGGCCGGTCCGCCGCCGCCGGGATCAACGTGGTCGAAAAAGTCGGTGTCACGAGCTCGCTCACTGGCTTCGTCTCCATGTCCCTCGCGCCGCTCCGCGAGCGCGACGCGCGAGCGTCCATCGTACTCGGCGCGCGGAGACGAATCAGCGCGGAAGGGGCTACCGCGGCGGCTCGGCCGGCATCTGCATGGCCTCGAGGGCCGCTCGCTCCTCGACCGTGAGCCGGCGGTCCTTGTACGTGCGGTGATCGCTCGGGCGGATTCCGCGCAGCGCGAGGTAGCGATCGAACCACTGCGCCGACTCGCGGATTCCCCATTGGAAGTCGACGGACTGCGCGACGAGGTAATGGAGGGTGTCGTTCAGGGGGTCGACCGCGATCGCTTCCATGCCGGCGCGCGCGGCGAGGCCGTAGCGACTGGCCTTCGAGAGCTCGCGCAGGTCCGGCGGCGCCTTCTTGCCTTCGGGCGTGTCGGGCATCGTCGCGCGCACGTTCAGCACCGAGCCCGCGGCGCGCTCGATCGCGCGCGCGCGCGCGCGGACGAGCGCCTCGACCTTGGGTTCGAGGAGCGTCGTGAACAGGACCATGACCGCGCGCGATTCGCGATCGTCGAGCGTCGCGAGCAGCGCCGCGATCTCCGCCGACCGTTGCGCGCGATCGCCGAGAGCGAGAGCGGCCTTCAAACGCTCCCGATCTCCGGAGGCGTCGATGTCCGCGCGGTCGGTGGCCGGATCCGGCCGCAGAGCGGTCAGATCGAGCTGGATCGCGCGCAACCGCGACGCGGCGAGGTCGGCCCGCCGCGCGACGAGATCGGCGTCGCGGTCGGAGAGGTTCGGCACTCCGTCGAGGTGCGCCGAAAGGAGGCCCAGGGCGGCGTTCAGCTCGCGCAGCTCGAGCGCGAGCCCGGCTGCCGCGCGCGCCCGCGCGCGGAATCGGACGTCGACCAGCATCCGCGCCAGCACTTCGCTCGCGTTGCCGCGCTCGAGCCGCGCCTCGGCGTTCGTCGCGGCGGCGCGCAGCGCCGCGCCCATCGCCTCCAGCGTCGGCGGCGCATCCTGTTCGAGGATCTGCGTGTACTTGTTCACGCGCGCCTGATCCGCCGCTTCGCGCGCCAGCGCCTCGACTTTTCCGGGCAATGCGCGCAGCCCCGCGAGCGTCGCGCGATCGCCGGGGTCGCTCGAGCGCAGCAGTCGTTCGAGATCTCTCAGCTTCCGGCCCGAGCCGAATCCCGGTTGGCCGTCCGGCGCGACGCCCCACTCCGTGCGCGACGACTGCGGCGCGGCGTGCGCGGGCGCACGGATCGCGAAGGAACCGCACGTCGCGACGAGGGCGATCGCGATCCAGTTCGACATCGAGCGCGCGGAGGCAATCTCCGCGCCGTCGAGCTTACACCAGGCCTAAGCGAAGGGTCCGCCCGCGTTCTCGCGCGGCGCGGCCGCGGCGTGCACCGGCGCGCTCGGGGCCCGATTCGCCGC
>CAZQHA010000478.1:0-3691 GCA_964592795.1 uncultured Planctomycetaceae bacterium
ACCTCGGCGTTGTGGCGGAACTTCTCGACGCGCGCGCCGACGGGGTGGACGGAGCCGGCCAGCCCGCGGCGGATGAGCTTCTGGAGCGCGGCGTACGCGTCGCCTTCGAGCAGATCCATGAACGGATCGCGGTTCGACTTCTGGTTCGCGCCGAGCGTGACGGCGTGGAGCGTCAGGGGATAGAGATCCGGCGTGGTCAGCTGCTTCTCGATCAGCACGCCGAGGACACGCGCTTCGAACGGGTCGAGGGGGGGATCGATGGCCATGGTTCGAATCTCCGAGAGCCGCGCGTCAGCCGGACAGCGCGTCGATCGCCGCCGCGAGGTCGAAATCCCGCTGCGACAGTCCGCCGACGTCGTGGCTGTGTAGATCGATCGTGACGCGGTCGTAGACGTTCGACCAATCCGGATGGTGGTTGCGCTTCTCGGCCAGGATCGCGACCGAGCTCATGAACCCGAACGCCCTCACGAAGTCCTTGAACTTGAACTCGCGGTGCAGCTTGCCGCCCTGGACGCTCCACTTCGGAAGCGCCGCCGCGCGCTCGCGGATATCGCGTTCACTGAGCTTCGGAGACAGAGCCATTGCCGGCGGTCACGTCCCGCATCCGACGGAACGTGGCGCTCCGGTGCAAACTAGCTCCGGTCCTGGAAGTGGGCAAGCCGCGGCGCTCGACTTACGATCGAGGGGAACGTCCCCATGGGCAGACCGAGAGACGACTTCGATCTCTTGCTCGCGGCGCCGCACCCGGTCGAAGCCGAGCTCGCGCGCGGCATCCTCGCGGACGCGGGTATCCCAGTGCTCGTGCACGGCGGAGATTTCGACGTGGCCGAGCTGGGAACGGCGACGCACGCGATGCTGCGCCGGCCGGATGTCTACGTGCCCAGAGGCTCGCGCGAGCGCGCACTCCAAGCACTGCGCGACAGCGGGTACGACGAACGCACCGAGTTGGACGAAGGCCGTTCGGCGCACACGGCGCAGCGCGGACCCAAACGGAGCTGGGTGCTCGCGTTCTTCTTTCTGTGGTGCGTCGCGCCGCTGATCGGCTTGATCTATCTGATCTTCGTCAGTGTCCGCTGACGCCGCGCTACTTGTGCGCCTTGGCGTTCTTGATCGCCTGCGTCAGCGCGGGCACGACCTCGAACGCGTCACCGACGATGCCGTAGTCGGCGACCTTGAAGATCGGCGCTTCGGGATCCTTGTTGATGGCGACGATCACCTTCGACGTGCGCATGCCGGCGAGGTGTTGGATCGCGCCGCTGATGCCGACCGCGATGTAGAGCGTCGGCGCGACGGTCTTGCCCGTCTGTCCGACCTGCTCGGCGTGCGGGCGCCAACCGGCGTCGACGACGGCGCGGCTCGCGCCGGTGGCGGCGTTGCCGAACGCCGCGGCGAGCTCCTCGAGCAGGTGGAAGTGCTCGGGTCCCTTGAGGCCGCGTCCGCCCGACACGACGACCGCGGCTTCCTTCACGTCGAGCTTGCCGCTGGCCTTTTCGGCGACGTTCGTGACGCGCGCCTTGCCGCCGGTCGCTTCGGCGACTTCGAGCACTTCGGCGTTGCCGCCGACCTCCTTCGCCGGGAACGCGTTCGCGCGCGTCGTCGCGCAGAACACGGGCGACTTCGACGAGAGCGTCGCGACCGCCTTGCCGGCGAGCCACGAACGCACCGCGTGGATCGTGTCGCCTTGCACCGTGAGCCCGGTGCAGTCGCTGAACAGCGTCGAGTCCACGTGCGCGGCGACGCGCGGCGCGACGTCCTTGCCCCCGCTCGTCGCGGCGGCGAGGAACGCGTTCGCGCGCTGGTCGCGCACGATGCCGGCGACCTGGCTCGCGAGCGCGTCGGGGCTGTGCTCCTTCGCGCCGGTCAGGCAGACGACCTTGCTCGCGCCGAAGCGACCGAGCTCCGCGGCGGCGGTCTTCGCACCGTCGCCTCCGAGCACGGCGATGACGGGCTGCCCGATCGAGCGCGCGGCCGAGAGGCACTCGAGGCTCGCGCGGCTCGGCCGGCCGTGCTCCTGTTCGACGTAGACGACGATCGTGGGCATCGCGCTTTCCTTGGAATCAGAGAACTTGAGCCTCGGTGCGGAGCGCTTGGATCAGCGCGGGAACCGCCGCGGCGCCTTCGCCCACGATGCGTCCGGCCTTGCGCGACGGCGGGAGCTCGACTTTATCGACGACCATTTGATTGGGGACGTCCTCGAACGCCTCCTCGGCGATCGGCTTCGCCTTCACCGCCATGATGCCTTTGAGGTTCGCGCGTCGCGGCTCGTTGAGGCCCTTGTTGCACGTCACGACCGCGGGCAGGGAGAACGTGATCGTCTCGACGCCGTGTTCCGTCTCGCGCTTCGCGGTTCCGGTGCCGGCTTGCAGGTCGAGCGACAGGACCTCCGTGACGCACGCGTAGCCGAGGTACGTCGCGAGCATCGGGCCGACCGCCGAGTTGTCGCGATCGGTGGCGACGCGGCCGCAGAACACGACGTCGGGCGCGAGCTTCTGGATCTTCGCGGCGAGGATCTTCGCCGTCGCGCGCGCGTCGCGGGCGGACCAGTTCGGGTCCTTCAGGATCACGCCGGTGTCCGCGCCGCGCGCCATGAACTCGCGCACTTCCTTCGACGCGTCAGAGGGACCGAGCGTGAGCACCGTGACGTCGCCGCCGAGCTTCTCCTTCGTCTTGATGGCCTCCTCGACGGCGATCTCGTCGTAGAAGGACGTCATGTACTGGAAGCCGGCCGCGTCGAGGCTCTTCGCGTCGGCGCCGACCTTGGCCTGCGCCTCGGTGGTGGGGACGCGTTTGATGCAGGCGACGATCTTCATGAAGGGCTCGTGCGGGGGTCTGGGGCGCGGTTTTGGGGCGGAAAGGGTAGCGGAGAGGTCGCGGACGGACAAGCGCGCGATTAGCCTCGATCGGCATGCGAGCGGCGACCGCGGACTTCGATCTCTTGCTCGACGGTTCCGACGAGACCACGGCGCGGCTCGCGCAGCACGTTCTCGACGAAGCCGGGATCCCGTCGCTGATCGCCGAGCGGCCGTCGGAGACGATCTATCACGCGTACGGGCTGCGCTCGCCGGACGCTCGAGTGGATCTCTTCGTGCCGAAGGGCGAGCGTGAACGAGCGGCGTCGCTGCTGCGCGAGACGTGGGATCGCGACGCCCTCACCGACGAGATCGCGCTGTCGGCCACCGGGGAGTCGCCGGCCGTCGCCGGGCCGCGAGCGAAGCTCGGACCGTGGGGCTGGCTCGTGTTCGTGGCGATCGTGCTGATCGTCGTACTGACGTACGCCGCCGACTTCTTCTAGCTCTCGAAGAACTCGCGCTCCTCCGCCGCGCTGACGCCCGCGACCGGCGCGTCGAAGCTGTGGCCGAGGTACACCTCCTTCACGCGCTGGTCGTTGATCAGCTCGTTCGCGGTGCCTTCGCGCAGGATGCGTCCCTCGTGGATGATGTACGCGCGGTCGGTCGACTGCAGCGTCTCGCGCACGTTGTGATCCGTGATCAGGATGCCGATGTCCTTGTCGCGCATGCGCCGGATCAGGCCCTGGATCTCCTGGACGTTGATCGGGTCGACGCCGGCGAACGGCTCGTCGAGGAGCAGCATCGTCGGTCGCGTCGCGAGCGCGCGCGTGAGCTCCAGTCGCCGGCGCTCGCCGCCGGAGAGCGTCTCCGCCAAGTTGTTCGAGAGGTGCGACAGCTCGAGC
>CAZQHA010000479.1:0-3687 GCA_964592795.1 uncultured Planctomycetaceae bacterium
GGATCCTGAAGCTCTCGGACCACTACTTCGGTCCGCCCGAGAAGGCCGACGCGATCCTGGCGCAGGCGCGCAAGCAGCGCGACAAGCAGAAGTTCGACGCCGCGATCGAGAGCTACCGCTGGGCGCTCTCGAAGCGTCCGGACGATCCGGCGGCGGAGTTCGAGCTCGCGGCCGTGCTCGAGTCGCAGAAGGCCGCGGACGCGGCGGCGTACAGCTACCGGCGCGCGCTCGCGCTCGTCCGCGAGCGCGCGGCGGACGTGTCGCTCGAGCTCGGCGGCAAGCAGCTCGACCAGGCCGGCGCGGCCGAGTTGTGCGCGCAGCGCGTGACGAAGCTCGATCCGGCGCTCGGCAACGACCTCCCCGCCGCCGAGAAGACGTTCCTCGAATCGTCGCTCGCGATCGCGAGCGAGTACGTCGACGCGCAGCGGCCGCTCTCGGCGCTCGATCGGCTCGAGCGCGCGCGCGCGGCGCTCGGCAACGAGCGGACGCTGACCGAGCTCCACGCCGAGATCGCCAAGCACGCGAGCGTCGACACGCGCCGCTGGCGCCGCATCGACCAGGGCGATCTCGCCGTGACGTGGGACACGAGCGGCGACGCCTTCAAGAAGGAGAGCGACGCGATCGTCGCGCGCACCGAGGTGCCGACGACGTGCCTCTCGAAGGCCGATCTGCCGGAGAACTACTCGTTCGAGACGCGGGTCGCCGTGGCGGAACCCGACGAGCACGGGATGTTCGGCATCGTCTTCGGCGCCAACACGAACGCGATGCAGATCATGGTGCTGATGCCGAATCGCACGGTGCAGCTCGTGGAGATCGACGGCAACGTGCTGAAGCCGATCAAACCGCTCGGACGCGCGAAAGCCGACGGTCCGCTCGAGGCGACGCTC
Source organism: uncultured Planctomycetaceae bacterium (assembly GCA_964592795.1). GTDB lineage: Bacteria > Planctomycetota > UBA1135 > UBA1135 > JANLUN01. The sequence continues at coordinate 888 of CAZQHA010000479.1, forward strand.
GGCATCGAGGTCGTGGGCACGAAGGTCGAGTTCTTCATCGACGGCAAGTCGGCCAACAAGCGCACGTACCGCCAGGATCAAGTCGCCGGTGAGGTCGGGCTCCTCGTCTTCGGCGGCCAGGGCCAGTTCCGCGACGTGCGACTGCGCTACTAGTGACGCGCCCTCCGAAGCTCTCGCGGCGGCTCTTCGTGCTCGCCGTCTCGCTCGTCGCGTGGTCGGTCGTCGCCGAGATCCTCCTGCGCCGCTTCTATCCGATCGGCGCGCTGTACTTCCAACCGGACGCGCAGCGCTACTACAAGCCGCTCGAGCGCGCGCGCACCGTCAACCTGCCGATCCCCGGCAGCGGCGCGCCGCAGGTCGTCTGGAGCTTCAACTCGCAGGGCTTCCGCGGCGACGAGCTCGAGCCGAAGTCGCCGCCCGTGCGGCGCATCGCCGTGTACGGCGACTCGTTCGTGCACGCGCGCGAGACGCGGCTCGAGGACACGTTCGTCGAGCGTCTGGAACAGGAGCTCGCGCGCGGCGGACGCCGCGTCGAGACCGTCAACGCGGGCGTGATCGGATACGGGCCGGATCAATCGATGCTGCGCTTCGAGTCGGAGGTCGATTGGCTCGCGCCGGACGTCGTCGTGCTCGCGATCTGCACGCACAACGACTTCCGGGAGCTGGCGCTGACGCAGCTCTTCCGCGTCGGGCCGGACGGCGCGCTCGTCGAGTCGTACAGCACCGGCGATCCCGGATACGTCGAACGACACCGCGCGTACCTCGCGAAGCAGGAGCGCCAGCGCGAGAACACGTCATCGTTCGCGCTCGTGCGTCTCGTGAAGCACGTGCTCGGCCTGGCTCCCGTGGGCGCGACGCCCGAAGCGACGGATCAGACGCTGCTCGCGAGCGAGATCCGCGACTGGCGGTTGAGCTCCGCGTCGATCGCGCGCGCGGCCGCCGAGCCGCCGCCCGATCCGAAGACGCTCGTCGACGCGCCGCCCGACAAGGCCGGTTCGATCGACCTGGCGCGCAAGGAGCTCGCGCTCCTCACGCGCGTGCTGGCGCGCTTTCGGGATCGTTGCGCGGCGCGCGAGATCCCGTTCGTGCTCGTCGCGATCCCGTGCAAGTTCGACCTCGTCGACTTCCCGTCGCTCGAGCTCGGCGAACCGCCCGCGGACTACCGCGCGAGCACGATGACCGACACGTGCGTGCGCGTCGCCGAGGATCTCGGCATCCCGTGCCTCGATCTCTTCGCGCCGTTCCAGGAGCGCGGCGGCGGCGCGATGTTCCTCGGCGGATCGGACACGCACTGGAGTCCGGCCGGACAAGCGGAGGCGGCGCGACTCTTGGCCGCGTTCTTGGTGACGCGGGGCGTCCTCTAGCCGGTCGGCCGTGTCCGAGAAAATCGCGGCGGTCAGCGCGCGCGCGTCAGCACGCGCGTGACGAGGGGTCCGACGACGCCGCCGGCGACGAGCACGACCGCGACGACGGTCGCGAAGCGCACCCAGCCGGTGCTTCCGCGCGGGAAGCTCCACCAGAAGAGACCGATCACGGCCGCGCCGAAGCAGACGAGGCCCAGGATCAACACCCAGCCTTCTTTGAAAAGGAGGCGCGCGTCGCTGCGCGCGGTCACGCCGTCCTCTTCGAGCACCCAGCCGCGCGGCAGAGCTTCGCGGATCTCGCGCGGCGTCGGCGCGCGCGTTCCCGGGCCGACGCGCGAGAGATCGACGAGCTCCTCGACGGCGACGCGCATCAGTGCTCCGACTGGATGAGGCGCAAGAGCGTCTCCTTCACCATCGCCGGGTTCGCGCTGCCCTTCGACGCCTTCATCACCGGACCCAGGAGCGCGTTGAGCGCTTGCTCCTTCCCGGCCTTGACGTCGGCGATGATCTTGTCCTTGCCCGCGAGCGCCTCGCGGCACCAGGCTTCGATCTGCTGTGTGTCCTGCACTTGCGCCAGGCCGAGCTCGTCGACGAGCACCTTGGCGCGCTTGCCGGTCTTCATCATCGCGCGCAGCAGCGTCTTGGCCGACGGCGAGTTCACCGTGCCCTTGTCGACGAGCGCGATCACCTCGGCCACGTCGTTGGGACGGATCTGGAGCTCGTCGACCGAGCGCGCCTCCATCTCGGGATCGGAGAACGAGCGCAAGATCTCGTTCGTGATCCAGTTCGCGGCCTCCTTCGGCTTGCCGCTGATGCGCACGACGGCCTCGAAGAAGTCGGCGATCGCGCGCTCGCTGGTCAAGACGCCCGCGTCGTACTCGGAGAGGCCCATGCTCTCGCGGTAGCGGCGGCGCCGCGCCGCCGGGAGCTCGGGCAGGAACGAGCGCTGCCGTTCGAGGAACGCCGCGTCGACCGTCACCGGCGGAAGGTCCGGCTCGGCGAAGTAGCGGTAGTCGTGCGCGCTCTCCTTGCTGCGCATCGTGCGCGTGACGCCCTTCGCGGAATCCCAGAGGCGCGTCTCCTGGACCGGGTACTGCGCCGGATCGCCGGACTCGTACGCGTCGATCTGCCGCGCGATCTCGAACTCGATCGCGGCCTCGACGAAGCGGAACGAGTTCAGGTTCTTGATCTCGACCTTCGTGCGCCAACCTTCGCCTTGCGGGTGCACCGAGATGTTGACGTCGCAGCGCAGCGAGCCCTTCTCCATGTCGCAGTCGGACGCGCCGATGTACTGGAGGATCTCCTTGAGCGAGCTCAAGTACTCGTGCGCCTCCTTCGAGCTCGCGATGTCCGCTTCGGTCACCGACTCGATCAGCGGCACGCCGGCGCGGTTCAAATCGACGAGCGTGACGTTGCCTCGGTCGTGGATCGCCTTG
>CAZQHA010000480.1:0-3658 GCA_964592795.1 uncultured Planctomycetaceae bacterium
GAGCGTCAGCCCGGCGAAACGAGCACGCTTGCTGTTTCGAGTCAAGCCAGCCATGGCGTCAGGAAGCACAGGCTATTACAGCGGCCACTCCCCACGGAACCTCGGAGCCGCCCTACGGTGGCGGATTCGGCTTTTCCGCGGAATCACTAGTCGAGGAAACGGATCCTCCACTTCGCGGCTTCATGTGTGGGGCTGGCGGTGGACCAATTGCAGTTTGAAGGCAAAGCGCGACGTGGCCTACGAGAGCGAACGCCGCCAGTAGCAGTATCCCTCGTGCGTATTGCTTGCGAAACCTAGGCGACGACATCTGCAATCCTCCGTCCGATGCGGCCGAGTTGATCGCCCATCGAGCCCGCAAGCTGAATGCCTTTCGAGGTTGGAGTCCACTCACGTGCATCGCGTTGTGCGCTGAGTGACACTACGAACCATTCAATGGCAGGGTCATCTGGCGAGACGTGATCATCCAACCACCGTGATGCACGCTCCGCGTCATCACGAAGGCCGAGCTGAAGCGCATACAGCGTGCGCGACAGCCAGTTGAGCGCACCTACGCTTCCTAGACAGGATCCGAGCTTGTGCGCTTCGTGAGCCAATGAAGCATGTCCCAATGCCGCATAGTTCGAGGCAAGGCATTCCCAAGCTCTGGCAGCAACCGGCGCCGTCGGGTTGCTCGAGAGCACCATATGCAGCACAGCAAACGCGCTTCGCCGCTGCGCGCTCAGCGTGAGATCGTACCCAGCCAATAGCCGCGCTGAATCGGTCGGCTCCAGGCGGAGGGCGGCGGTGGCGAGTTCCCGCACGCGTGGCGTTTCGCCGTGCAGGTCGGCAACGCACTGGACGAGCAGGTCGATCCCGTGCGCGCACTCCTCAACGTCGGCTGAATTCTGCATTCGATCCCGTACGCCATCTCGCACTTGGGCTCGCGTCAGCAGTGTGACGGACTTTCCAGGCTCCGAGTACCGACTCACGTACTGCTTGGTCGACGGCCCCTCGATCAACTTGATTCGGCATACCTCCCGCAGCAGCGACCCCACCTCGCAACGATGCACCTGGAGCAGGTGACGCTCCGCGCTCGTCAACCCCGTCGCGTACGTGCTGACCGGCGAACTTCGATCGAAGATCTCCGGCAACACGCGCGGTCGTTCGACACGGAGCAAGCTCGAACGCGGATCCGCGGCCACCTCGCGCAAGATGGCCTCGAACTCCGGATCGAAGAGCACAGTCTCGCTATTCATCTTGGCGCCATCCTTGCTGGCCGGGTTCGTGCCACCTCGTTGCGGCCTCGATCGCTTCGGATGCCTCTCGAAGGTAGGCGTTCACTTGGCTCGGCGGGCCGTTCCCTTCCGCTACGTATCGGTTGACCGACTTGCGTTCGATGACGACCGCGAAGAACGCGTGTCGCACCGGAGCCGGGAGCCGGTTGAACGCATTGCATGCGCGGCGTCCCAAGGACGCTTCGACGCCGAGCGCTGCAGCGACGTGCGCATGGAGAGGCTCGGGCGCTTCGGCCACCACGGATCCGTCGCGTTCCGCTTCTCGGTCCTCGGCCAGGATCTCGCGCACGGATTCGTCGATGCGTTCGCGTAACCACTGCGCCAGCGGCGGAGTGCCGCGATAGTGCACCGCGGCGTAGGCCGTGCGAGCGACAGCGCGCAAGTGGACGCGCTGGAGCGACACCAAGAACGCCTCTTCGCGCATTCGCTCGACGCATCTCGGACCGATCTCGAACGGATCTCCATCGACGAGCCGCGCCAGGATCGCCCGGGACGATCCGAGGCCGAGCACTTCGTGTCCCGGGTAGTTCCGATCGCGGGCGCCGCCGTCGCTGCGCTTCTGCTCTCTCGCGCCGTCCGCTCCCAATGGTTCTTCAGGCGTCTTGCCTGAACCGTCGGGAAACGGATCCGTGTGCATGGGCGCTCTCTCGAGTGCGAGCGGTGAGCGGCGAGCAGCCCCACTCGCGCTGCGAATTCTGCCCCTGCGTCGCGGACGCGGCAAGCGCCCAGCCAGCGCATCCGTCCACCCCCTTTTTCGGGCGTTCATCCGCGCTGAACGCAGGAGCGTCCCACGCGCTCGGCTGCGGCAATCTTTGTCCCCAGTCTCCGCCACCTCGGCGCGCCTGCGACCCGCGGAATGGGTGGTATGGTGTCCACACCGCTCCGCCGGACAGTCCACTCTCCGCACGCGTCGAGTTCCCCGTCCCGAAGAGCCTTCGATGCCTGAGAACCCCGAGACTCCCGACGAGGAGATCCGCCGCGACATCGCGGAATTCCGCGCGCAGAGTTCGTTTGCGGCGGACCGGCTCTTCAACGGCGTCTACGAAGAGTTGAGGAGCTTGGCGCAACGCATGCTCGCTGGCCAGCGTCGCGGACAAACGCTCCAGCCGACCGTCCTCGTGCACGAGGCCTACCTCAAGCTTCGCGATCAGCAGAGTCTCGGTGGGCACGATCGCGTTCATTTCTTCGCGCTCGCGTCGCGTGTCATGCGCCAGGTGCTCGTCGATCACGCGCGCCGCAAGGCGGCGGATCGGCGCGGCGGTGCGCAGGAGCGCGTCACGCTCGACGCGTCCGCCATCGGCACGGCCGCGCCGGACGTCGACATGCTCGATCTGCAGGATGCCATCGAGGAGCTCCTCCGGGTCGATGAGCGGCAAGGCCGCGTCGTCGAGATGCGCTATTTCGGCGGCCTCGAGATGGACGAGATCGCCGAGGTGGTCGGGCTTTCGACGCGCCAGGTCGAGCGCGAGTGGCGCGCGGCGCGCGCGTGGATCGGCCGGAGGCTCGGGCGAGGCGAGCAGGCGTGAACGAAGGGCGCCACCCACGCGCCGCGACGCTGGTTCTCCAGTCCGGGGAAGAAGTCGTGTTTTGGACACGGCAGGTCGAGCGCGAGTCTCGCGCGCCGCTCGCTCGGACCGGCGGCGAATTGCGGAGAGCACACCGTCGTGACTGACACCCGCCATCAGCGCGCCAAAGAGCTCTTTCTCGAGGCGTGCGAGCACGACGCCGATTCACGCGCTGCGTTCTTGGACGTTGCGTGCGCCGGCGACTCGGATCTGCGCGCCGAGATCGACGAGATGCTCGCGATCGACTCCGGCTCGTTCCTGAAGACGCCGCTGTTGCAGGATTCGGGCGAGCTGGCGAAGGCATTCGCCGGAGGTGAACACTCGCGCGCGGAGTCGTCGGCCGGCAGCCCTCGGTCTCGTGCGGAGACCTTCGCCGCCGGCGACAGATCCCTCGCGGCGGGTCTCCACATCCCGCACTACCGCGTGCTGCGCAATCTCGGCGAAGGCGGCATGGGCACCGTGTACGAAGCCGAGCAGGAGAATCCGCGCCGCATCGTCGCGCTCAAGGTGATGCGGCCGGCGCTCTCCGGCTCGTCCGCGCTGCGTCGCTTCGAGTTCGAAGGCCACCTGCTCGGCCGGCTCCAGCATCCCGGCATCGCGCAGATCTTCGAGGCCGGCTTGGCGGACGGAGCCGGCGGCTCGCGGCCTTATCTCGTGATGGAGCTCGTGCGCGGCTCGACGCTCACCGAGCACGCGCGCGCTCGAAAGCTCGGCGTCGCCGATCGCGTGCGCCTCCTCGCCGAGATCTGCGACGCGGTCGAGCACGCGCACCAGAAGGGGATCATCCACCGCGATCTCAAGCCGAGCAACATCCTCGTC
>CAZQHA010000481.1:0-3647 GCA_964592795.1 uncultured Planctomycetaceae bacterium
GTCCGCAACTCGGAGTCACAGGATTTCCGCAGATTGAATCGTCACGGGGTCCACCGGCTGTGAAGTCCCCTCCACGACGGCGCCGCCTTCGATCTGCCGCGCCAGCTCCAGCCCCTCCAGCACCTGCCCGAAGACGACGTTCTGCATGTCGAGCATGTGCGAGTCGGCCGTCACGATGCCGAACAGGCTCCCGTGGCTGGACTTGCTGCCCGGCGCCGTGATGGAGCAGACGGCCCCTGAGAAGTGCTTCAGATCGTTCTCCTCGCGATCGAGCTTGTAGTCTGGACCGCCCTTGCCCCACGTCGAAGCCTCACCCTGGATCGAATTCGGATCGCCGCCCTGAATCATCGATCCCTTGACCAATGCATGGAACTTGGTGCCCGTATAGTAGCCTTCCCTGGCCAATTTGAGGAAGTTCTCGACATGCTTCGGCGCACGCGTCTGGTCCAGACCCAGGACGATCGCGCCGCGGTCGGTGTTCAGGCGCACCCTGGGTGAGCCTTCTGGAAGGGGAGGATTCGCGAAGAGGTTCGGGCGAGCTTTGACCCAGGCCTCGAGCTCGGCCGCTCGCTGCTCGAGCAGCTGCACAGGGCTCAGCGAAGCTCCGCTCTCGTACGGGTAGGGCGTCTTCACCAACGTGTGATCGGGATATGCGGATCGGAGCTGGGCGATGGCCGCCTTCGCTTCGTCGAACGCGCGCGTGGCGAGCGCACTGTTTGCCGCCATGTAGAGCGCCCAAGGCGCCGCCTGGCTGCCTTTGATCTGCGGCGCGAGCGCAGCAAGCTCCGCCGGCGGACCGGTCAAGGTTCGGGTCACCGAATCGGGAGTCGCAATCTGGGTCAGCCTTTCCCAGCTGCGGTCATCCTCGGCGCGACGCGATTGGTGGGAGTACTCCCAGTAGATGATGACCGCCACCAGCACGGCAACAATCGCCGCCGCCGGCTTCCACGTGCGTTCGACGAACGCCGCGAAGCCCGACTTCTCGGAGGTAGGGGCGATGGTGACCGATGTCGGGGCCTTGTGCTGTGCCATGCTAAATGCAACTTCCTAGTCCGAAGCCTCCGCGAGGCGCAGGGCCGTATACGGCGCTCTATTGCAGTCGAAAGTCGCCTCAGAGTGCCGTACGTGGAGTCGTCGTCGCGGTTCGAAGCTTGAGGATCGAGAGTGGTTCCGCCGGTTCCCGTCGGGGTTGCGTCGGACCCGCGCCGGACGAATCGGCCGTCTCGGTGGATCCGTTGTTTGCGTCGGGGGCGGCATTATAGAAGCGTGGTCGGCGACGCGACAGTGAGCCCCTCCGCGGACAAGTCACGCCCCGGCGGGACAGCGAATCCGATCTCGGATCCCAGCTCCGCCGCGGCGCAGTCCGAAGCCAGCGCGTCACCGGAGCCGCTACCGCGCCTGCGGCGGCGCGTTCGGCGTCTGAGTCGGCGTGTCGCACGACTGTTGGTGGCTCTCATCGGACCGCTCGTGCTCCGATGGCTCTCGCGCACGTGGAAAGTGACGGTACACGGCGCGGAGCACTTGGAGGCTGCGCGCGCAGAAGGCCGTGGACATTTCATGGCGCTGTGGCACGGACGGATGATCGTCGCGTTGCCGCATCACAGTCATCGCGGGTGGCACGTGCTCGTGTCGCCGAGTCAGGACGGCGACATCTCGGAAGCGTTGCTCGAAGGTTTCGGATACCACGTGATCCGAGGTTCATCGAGCCGCGGCGGTGCACGCGCGTTGCGCGAGATGCTCGGCGTCCTCGAAAGCGGCGCCGTGCTGGCCGTCACGCCGGACGGGCCGCGCGGCCCGCGGCACTCGATGAATCCCGGGCTGGCGTGGATGGCGCGCGCGACCGGGTATCCGGTCGTTCCATGCGGCTTCGTGTGCGATCGCGCGTGGCGTGCGCGGAGTTGGGACCGATTCACCGTACCCAAGCCGCGCGCGCGACTCGCATTCGTGTACGACGCCCCGGTGCGGGTCGAGCGAAACGCGAGCGCCGACGATCTCGCGCGCGCGACGGAAAGGATCCGATCGGCGATGCTGAACGCCGAGCAGCGCGGGTTCGAACTATTGCAGGAGCCGCCGGATTGGTGATCCGCGTCGGTTCCGCGGGATGGTCCTATCCGGATTGGGACGGGAAGGTCTATCCCGCGTCGAAGCCCGCCGGTTTCGATGCGTTGAGCTACTTGTCGCGCTTCTTCGATTGCATCGAGATCAACAGCACGTTCTACGCGATCCCGCACGCGGAGCACACGCAGCGTTGGGCACAGCTCGTCGCTCCGCACCGCGACTTCCGGTTCGTGGCGAAGCTGCATCGAAGCTTCACGCACGAACCGGAGCCCGCGTCGAACGCCTGGCCTGAAGCCGCCCGAGCGTTCCGTCGTGGCATCGAGCCGCTGGTGCGCGCCAAGCGGCTCGCGTCTTTGCTCGTGCAGTTCCCGATCTCGTTCCTGTACGGCAAAGTCGAAGTGCGACGCCTCGGTCGGCTGCGAGCTTTGTTCCCCGACGTTGCCCTCGTGCTCGAAGTCCGCCACGAATCCTGGTTCTCCGCTCCGGCGCTGGACACGATCCGCGGAATCTCGTTCTCTCTCGCGCACACCGATCTACCCGCCGCGTGGAACCATCCGCCGGATTGGCACGCCCCGACCGGATCCGTTGGATATCTGCGACTCCACGGTCGGAACGGCGATGCCTGGTTCCGCAAGGACGCGGGCCGCGACGAGAAGTACGACTATCTCTACACGCGTCACGAGCTCGAAGGCATCGTCGCGAAAGTGCGTCGCCTCGCCGTCGATCACGACGATGTCACGGTCGTCACGAACAACCACTTCGCAGGACAGGCGGTCGCGAACGCCATCGAGCTCCTCGCGATGCTGCGCGACGAGCGCGTTCTCGCTCCGGCGGAGCTCGTCGAAGCCTTCCCGCACCTGCGGTCGATCGCGCGCATCGAGGGACAACAGACGCTGTTCTGATCCGCGCTCGGCACACGATCCATGAGTCGTACAGACACGCTGCCGTTCGAGCTTGCGGTGCCCGATGCACCGCACAGACGCATCCGCGGCCGGCTCCACGGACCGAGCGGATTCGCGACGGCGCGGCGGCGTTTGCCGCACGTCGTGTTGATCCACGGCTTCAAGGGCTTCATGAATTGGGGTTTCTTCCCGGACATCGCGCGCCGCATCGCCGAGCGAGAGATGATCGCGGTCGCGTTCAACATGTCGGGCAGCGGCATCGGCCCCGATCTCGAGACGTTCAGCGAGCCCGAGGCCTTCGCCCAGAACACGATCAGCGACGAGCTTCGCGATCTCCAAAGAGTGCGTCGTTGGATCGACGAAGAGCGAGCGCCCGGCGTCGACCCGGAGAGCGCGTCGCTCGTCGGTCACAGTCGCGGCGGAGCGATCGCGTTGCTGCACGCTGCCGACCGCGCCGAGATACGCAGCGTCGTCACGTGGGCCGCGGTCGCGAGCGTCGATCGCTTCGATGCCGACACGAAGACGATGTGGCGCGAGATGGGATTCCTGCTCCTCCGAAACGCGCGCACTGGTCAGGACCAGCGAATCGACCTCGCGCTCCTGGACGACATCGAGCGCAATCGATCGCGGTTCGACGTCGAATCGGCCTGCCGCCGGCTCGCCGTTCCCACGCTGCTCGTCCACGGG
>CAZQHA010000482.1:0-3633 GCA_964592795.1 uncultured Planctomycetaceae bacterium
GACCGCGTACGGGTACCGAGCGCTGGCGATCCTCGTCGCGGCGGTCGCGCTCTGGGCCGCGCGCGCGCGCACCGCGACCGCGGGGTGGATCTTCGCGGTCGCGCTCGGTTACGCGCTGCACGGACTGCTCCTCGCGAGCGCGTGGTTTCCCGCGGGACACGCGTCGCTGTGGATCGTCGCCCTCCTCGCGGGCGTCGTCGTGTTCGCGACGGCGAAGCCCCGCGCGGACGAAGGAGCCGCCGCCGCGGAAGCTCCACCGCCGTTCCTCACGATGCTCGGCCTCTTCGCGGCTTCGGCGGGAGTCGCGATCTCGCTCGAAGCGATCGCGCGCCACGTGCGGCTCTTCGGCGCCGGTCTCGCGCAGGACGACTCGATGTTCGGCACGGTGTTCCTCGTGCTGGTCGCGATCGGCGCCGCGGCGTTCGGGTGGATCGCGCGCGCGCCGCGGACGCGGAGCCTGGCGATCCCCGTGGCGCTGTCGCTCGCCGCCGGCGGCGGTTACGCCGCGATGCGCGTGATCACGAGCGCCGCGACCTCGCGCGGGCTCGACCTCTACTTGCGCTCGTACGGCCTCGACACGTCGCTCCACGGAACGGTCGTGTACGACGCGCTCCTGTCGGCGTCGTGCTTCGTCGTGCCGGCGCTGTGCCTCGGCGCCGGTCTCGCCGGCGTGCGCACGCGCGAGGAGCTCTTCAGCGTGCTGCTCGGCGGCGCCGTCGGACTGTTCCTCGTGCCGAGCTTCTTCGCCGTCGAGACGGTCAAGAGCGCGACCGATACGGCCTTCTTCAGCGCGCAGCTCATCCCGATCGCGCTCATGATCGCGGCGGCGGGCGCGGCGCTCGCGTGCCTCTCGATCGCGTCGCGGAGCACGCAGGCGCGCTGGAGCGCGCTCGTCCTCGCGCTGCTCCCGTGCGCGCTGCTGTTCGTCTTCACGGTGCGGCCGCAGTTCGTGATCTCGCCGTGGCTCAACCGGCTGATCATGCCCTACCTCGCGAGCGAGATCCCGGAGGGCTTCCTGACGGTCGAGCCCTCGCGCGGCGGCGTCAACGTCGCGACGCTCGACCGGCACGCTCTGACGCCGCCGACGGACGCGGTCGAAGCGGACGCACGCAGGCTCCTCGCGGCGATCGAAGCGCTTCCGCCCGCGAGCCGCGTGAAATCCGAGCTCGACGTGCTCTTGATCGGCCAGCTGTCGCCGCCGCGCGTGCTCGTGCTCGGCGACTCCGGCGTGACGCGCATCGATCGCAGCGGAGCGTGGTGGCAGAGCATGGCCGCCGTCGAGAAGCAGATGTTCGACGCGGCGCCGCTGCCGGCGGGCGAGATCGTTTCGCCGGCGGAGGCGAGAGCGCGCATCGAGCGCGGCGAGTACGAGCTCGTGATCGTTCCCGCCGTGCCGGGCGACGCGCCGATCCCCTCCAGCGTCCGCGCTCCGGCGAGCACGGTCGTCGTCGCGTGGATCGAGTTCGACGAGCCGCTGCCGCGGCAGTCGCTCGGCGAGCGAGTGATCCTCGCCGCGAGCGGATTCGACCATCCCAGCCTCGGCGTGACCGCGAACGCCGCGGTCGAGGGCGGCGCGGTACGAACGCTCGCGCCCGGCGCGCCGCGCGTCGGAGCGGCGCCGCTGTGCCGCATGATGGACCGCGCCTTCGAGCGCGAATGCGAGAGCCGCGCCCTCGCGGCCGAACGGCTGCGCGACGCGGCGCGCGGAAGCGCGGACGAAGCAATCACCGCGGGGCTCGCCGAGTTCTATCGCGCGCAGGTCCGCAGCTCGCCGTTCGAGTCGCCCGATCAGCAAGTCGAGCTCCCCGTCGAAGCGCTCGAGCAGCTCGAGCGCGCCGCGCTCGCGGCGGCGCCGGACGCGTTCGAGCGCAAGCTGTGGGACGAGATCGGCCGCCTGCTCGTCGCGAAGCGCTGGATCCCGGAGATCTACGAGTACGTGGAGCCGGTCGCGCAGCGCTACGCGCCCTGGCCGATGCTCGAGCACGTGCTCGCGCGCGCGGACATCGAGTCGCTCGAGCCCGAGGCGGCGATCGCGCGGCTCTCGAAGCTCACCGCGCTCGAGCCCGACCGTCCGGAGCACTGGTACTACCTCGGCGAAGCGCAGGAGCAAGCCAAGCACGACCGCGACGCGGTGACGAGCTGGAAGCGCGCGCTCGCGCTCCAGCCGGCGAACTCCAACGTGAAGCGCAAGATCGCGATCGCGCTCTTCCGACTCGAGGATCCGGAAGCGCGCCCGCTCGCCGAAGAGCTCTTGCTCGAGAACCCGGACGACCCGGAGATCCAATCGCTGCTCGGCATCGAGCCGGCGGACGGCGCGTCCGCGGCCGAGGATCCGCACCCGCACTGACGCAGCCGCGCCGATCGCCCCGCGCGCGGCCGCTCGATGCATGCGCGGAGGGTGGCGCAACTGCGCTGCACGCGGAATACGCGAACCGGATCGCTGCGCCCGGCCGTGATTCGAGTGCCCGCAGGCCCTGCGGCGGAGGCGCGCGTCGAACCGCCGGATTCTGCGAACAGGGTCCGCCCGGCCGGCATTGATGCACGCTGCGTGCTCGCGAGCTTCGCAGCACAGTCACAGGATCCACGCAGGTCGATGCGCATCCGAGGCGATGCCGCGGGTCGACCAAGGCTCACGAATCATCGTTGGGAGTGCGAACCCACATGAAGCTGTCCCCCACCTCTCTTCTCGTATCGGCGGCGCTGATCGCCGCGAGCACGGTCGCCAGCGCGCAAATCGAGCGACTGGATCTCTCGCAGATGATCGCGAAGACGGACAATTCCGTGATCGGCACGATCGTCCGCAAGGAAGTGATCCGCATCGACCATCCGATCGACGGGCCGGAGCTCTACTTCACGACGCTCACCATCCAAGGCACGTCGCTCGAGGACGGCCAGGAGCTCTCCGTCGACGTGACGTTCCCAGGCGGCTTCATCGACGAGAAGCACGGCGTGCACAACTCCGTCGCGCCCTCCGCAGACGACATCAGGGCGGGCAATCGCGTCGTCGCCTTCTACAAGTGGGTGCCGAACATGGGCGGCGAACCGCGGCGAATGCGCTGTACGCGTCGCACGGCGGTCTCTACCGCACCTTCGAAACGCGCAAGGAAGTCATCGTGCAGGGTCGCGGCGACGGTTACGCGATCTCGACGAACGTATCGCTCGCGCAGCTGAAGCAGGACATCGCGCGCGTCGCGAAGAAGTAGCTCGACCGGAGGTGTTCGACATGAAGCTGAATCACGTGACCTTTTCGAGCTTGATCCTGTGCGCAGCCGCGGCGCTGACTCTGCCAGCCACGGTCGAGGCTCTGTTCGGGCTTCCGCCGGTTCTCCAAGTCGGTCAGCGCGACTTCCGGATCTTCAACAACTTCTCCGACGCGACGGCGAACGACAACACGACGGCGGATCCGAGCTTTCCGGGCTACATCGGAGCACCACTCGCGATCTGGAAGGCGTGCACGGAATGGGGCAGCGAGCTCCACGGCGGAACGGGCGACGGCGATCCTCACCAGCCGGGCGGCTTGGGCTCGGGTGGAGCGAACTTCGACGCCCTCTTCCAAGGGCTCGCGACGAGCGTCGGAAGCTCGTACGGCAACACGTTTTCGGAGCTCACGGGTTCCAATGCGGGCGTCCTGGG
>CAZQHA010000483.1:0-3628 GCA_964592795.1 uncultured Planctomycetaceae bacterium
TGAGCCAGACGTCGACCTCCGGCGCCTTCGCCGCGCACGCATCGGCGACGTAAAGCGGACCGAATCCCCAGTCGTCGCGCGGCATCGCCGCGCCGGCGAACTTGACCGTGGCACGTGCCAACGCTCCGTCCGCGAGGAGCTGCTGCATCTCGCCGCTCGTCACGCCGTTCCCTCGACACTCGAACAGCAGGGCGGCCGCACCGGCGACGAGCGGCGCGCTGAAGCTCGTGCCGCTGAACCCGAAATACTCCGTGCTGACGCTCTGCGTGCGATCGTGCGCGAGCGGCGCGAATACGAGGTGACCGACCGCACAGACCTCCGGCTTGTACCGTCCATCGCGCGACGTTCCGCGGCCGCTCTGGCCCACGATGTCTCCGAGCGCGGCGCTCTTCCGGCAGTTGCCGACCGCGATCGGAAGCCGCGCGGTCGCGGGAGCGCACACCGTCATCCGAGCGTCGTCGGCGTGCGCTCCGTGTGCGGGCCACGGGTGATACCCCGCGTTGTGGCGCTGCGTCCAGGCGTCGACTCGACCGTTCACGACGTTCACGCCGATCAGGCGAATCGTCCACACGCCGCCGGGCAGGGCGTTCGGTACGCCCGCGGCCGACATCGAGCGGACGAACTCGATCCAGATACAGCGGTCGAGATTGGCCGCGTGCAGATGGGAAACAACTTCGACCTTCGCGTGCTCGGTTGCGGCGACACCGGTCGCGTCGGTCGGTCCCGACCCGCTGCCTCCGACGCCGACCGGCCCCACGATCCTCCACGAGCTCGCCGGAGGTGCCGCGGATGCAGTCCAAGCCGGTGCGGCGACCGTGTCCGAGCGAAACCACAACTCGACGGCGATGTCGTCTCCGCCGTCGAACCAGATCTCGAGGACGTCATCGAACGGTGCGCCCGCCACGTGACGGAGCTCGAGATCGACGTGTCCGCCATTCGGGACATCCGCGGCCTTGTGGGACTTGAGCTCGTGATGATTCCCCGCCGCGATCGTCAGCGTGCGGCCGGGGGCCAACAGCAACGCATCGAGGTCGTGCTCCCAGTCGGAATGTCCATCGTGAGGGCCGAGGTCCTTCGTGTAGCTCAAGTTCAGGACGCACGGAGGCAGCGCGGGATCGGCTGACGCGCACGCGAACATGTACGTCAGGGCGTCCGTCGCCGCGCCTTCGTCGATCAAGCTGCTCGAAGCCGTGGCCCCCAGCACCGCGACGAAGAGCAGTCGAGATTCGGGCGCGGCTCCCGGCCCGGCGGGCGGCGAAACAGCGCCGCCGCCGTTGCCGGCTGCGACGCCGAGCACTGCGGTGCCGTGCGTGTCTTGGAGACCGGGCTTGTGCGGGATCTTCGAGTACCGCGCGGCGAGCTCGGCTTGGATCGTCTCCGTCGTGTACTCGACCCCGTACGCGAACGAGCCCGCGAACCCCGACACCGACGGCAGCGCGCCGGAGCTCTTCGACCGCGACCGTTGATCCCAGAACCGATGGAAGCGCGTAACTCCCGATGACTGGAACGCGGGGTGATGGAGATCGATCACGTCGTCGGCGACGCCGACCCACACGCCTCGCCCCTTCATCGACGGCGAGCTGACGTGCAATGCCGCGATGCCCGCTTCCTTCGTGGCGTCCGCGAGCTCGGGCATCAGCGCGTCCGCGAGGTGGACGAAGATCACGAGCTTCGACTTCACCAGCGCGGGCGCTTTTCCATACGGAACGAACGCGGACCAGACGTCTCCCGCGTGGGAGCGCACGATCGCGCCGAGCGACTCGAGATCGGATCGGCCGGCTTCCGAGCGAATGAGCACCGAGAACACAGGCTCGTCGGGGAGTCCGTCGAACAGGATCTCGAGCGACGGCTTCGCCCATGGGCCCGTCGTGAGGAAGACTCCGGCCGTGCGCGGGACGAACCATCTCGGCGGTCGAGGGATCGCGGGGTTCGCGCCGCTGCGCAGCCACTGCCGGTACTCGTCCTCGACTCGGCTGACTCGATGCGCTTCCCGGTCCACGAGATCCGCGAGCTCGGCGGCGGAGTACGACAAGAGGCTCAGCAATCGCGGCGACAACTTGTTCACCGGCAGGTCGCGCAGCGTGCGTGTGAACGGCGGCGTGGGTGGCGGAGACATGGCGAGCCTCTCGAAACGACACGCGCCCGCATCGGGCGCAAAATGCGGCGACCTACGTGAGCCAGAAGTATGTAGGGGCGGTCACGATCGGAAAAGCACTCGCGCGGTCCGACGCCCTTCGGCTACGGCGTGCCCCGAATTCGAATGCGAGGTTTCCTCGTGCAGGATTGTTCGGACACCGGGCGATTCTTCTGACGAGAAGGAGGTTTCGGTTCTCAACGTTCTTGCTCGTTTGGAAGTGTCCCATGCAACGAATCACTGTCCCGCTCATTCTCACATTCGTCGTCACGTTCGGTGGTGCGGCGCTCGTCTCGAGCGCGATGCAGGCCGAGCCGTCCCCGATTCCGCCGGAGCTCAAGGATCCGCCGCAGGGTCCGACGCCCGGGAATCCCACGGACCCGCACATCCCGATTCCTCCGGAGGTGAAGCCCGGCGAAAACCCGGGCCCCGGTCCGAGCAACGGGAACCCGCACATCCCGATCCCTCCGGAGATCAAGGGGTCGCCTTCACCGGTGCCGCCTGAGAACTTCATCGTGCTCAACGGGCTGAAGCTGATCGCGTCCGGCGGCGCGGACGTCGTGTACTCGGTCCCGAGCGACCGCTGGCTCGTCCTCACCGACATGGAAGCGAACTGGCCCACGGGCGGCACACCGGTGCTGTCCGAGCGCATGGGCGGCCTCACGACCGACAAGCGCACGAACTTCCTCGGAACCGCGTATCACTCGTTCACGGGCATCGCGTTCCAGCCGGGATCGCAGGTCGTCCTTCGAGAAACGTCGTTGCACAGCCCCGTGAACGTTGCGTTCTCGTTCACCGGCATGTTGGTGAAGCCTGCCAACTAGGTCGCGCGCTCGACGGCATCGCTCTCCTCGCGGCGATGCCGTCGACGGCCCGCCCGTCTAGCGCGCGGCGCTCGTGTCGAGCTCGAGACGCCGGTCGCCGAACACCAAGGCATCGACCGTGTCGACGAGCGCGTCTCCCCAGGAGATCTTGAGGAACAGCCCGCGCGCGTCGAGCGGCACGTCGTACACGATCTCGCCGACATACGATTCACCTGCGGAGAGACGCGCGGGCATGCGAGCGAGCGAGCTCCGCGACTTCTCGAGGGCCGACTGCGCCCACGCGTCCGCGAGATAATGGTTCTCCGCCGAGTCGTGGAGCACGGCCGTGTGCTTCGACATGTCGTAGGCCGCGCCCTGCGAGTGGTTCGTCACTCGCAGGGCGACGATGACGAACGTGCCGCGCGCGCGAACGAGCTCGGCGTCCGGACCCAGCTCGCGCGCGGTCCTCACGCCGTCGACGCGGAATCCGAAGTCGTCCCACAGGATCTCGCCACCGTGTACGACGATCTCGTCGCGATGAACGCGGGAGAGCAAGGCGACGACCGACACGGTCGCGACGACGAGACCGACGACGACGCCGATCGCGGGCGTCTTCACGCGGGTCGGCGGGTTCGACCGGACGGTGCGACGTCGACCGCTCCGAGCCCGCCGAACCGGCGCTCGCGCCTGC
>CAZQHA010000484.1:0-3624 GCA_964592795.1 uncultured Planctomycetaceae bacterium
CACGCTCTCCGCGTACTTGATCCCGGCCGGGATCGCGGACGCGTCGCTCGCGCAGCTGCCGGCGCAGGCGGGACTCTACGCCTGCCTCTTCTCGGGCCTCGTCTTCTGGCTCTTCTGCAGCTCGCGGCACACCGCGATCACCGTCACGTCGGCGATCTCGCTGCTCATCGGCGCGAGCCTGGGTGAGCTCGGCGGCGGCGACGAAGGTCGCGTGTGGATGCTCGCCGCGTGCACGTCGCTGATGGTCGCTGCGATCGCGCTCGTCGTGTGGATGTTCCGCGGAGGAGCGGTCGTCAGCTTCGTGTCGGAGACCGTGCTCATCGGATTCAAGGCCGGCGTCGCCCTGTATCTCGCGAGCACTCAGCTGCCCAAGCTCCTCGGCATCCAGGGCGCGCACGGAGACTTCTGGGAGCGCATGCGCCACGTCCTCGGACATCTCGACGAGACGCACGCCGCCGCGCTGTACCTGGGGCTCGCGGCGCTCGCCGTGTTGCTCGCCGGCAAGTTCCTCTTGCCGAACAAGCCGGTGTCGCTCTTCGTCGTCGTCGCCGGGATCTTCGCGGCGGGTCATTACGATCTCGCGGCCCGCGGCGTGAAGCTGCTCGGCGACGTGCCGCAGGGGCTGCCCGCGCTCGGGCTGCCGAACGTGAGTCGACAAGACGTCAACGAGCTCCTGCCGCTCGCGATGGCGTGCTTCCTCCTGGGCGCGGTCGAGACCGCCGCGATCGGCCGCATGTTCGGCAAGAAGCACGGCTATCGCGTGGACGCCAACCAGGAGTTCCTCGCGCTCGCGGCCGCGAACCTCGCGTCGGGGCTGGGACGCGGGTTCCCGGTCAGCGGCGGCATGTCGCAATCGCTCGTCAACGAAGGCGGAGGCGCGCGCTCGTCGCTCTCGGGGCTCGTCGCGGCGCTGATCATCGCGATCGTCGTACTGTTCCTATCGGGGCTGCTCGAGAATCTGCCGCAACCGGTGCTCGCGGCGCTCGTCCTCGTCGCGGTCACGGGGCTCTTCAAGGTCGACGCGCTCGTGCGGCTGTGGCGCTTCAGCCGCGCCGAGTTCGCGGTCGCCGCCGCGGCGCTGCTCGGAGTGCTCGGCTCGGGCCTCCTGCGCGGCGTGCTGATCGGGGCCGTGCTTTCGATCTTGATGTTGCTGCGCCGCGCGGCGCAGCCGCCGACGACCGAGCTGGGCCGCGTGGCGAGCACCGACTTCTTCGCGGACCGCATCCGCAATCCCGAGTACGCCCGCGAACCGGGCGTGTTCGTGTTCCGCACGCTCGGCGCGTTGCTGTATTTCAACGTCGACCACGTGCGTGCGCGCTTCCTCGAGCTCTTCCAGGCCGCGGGCGAGCCGCGCATCGCCGTGTTCTACCTGGGCGCGGTTCCGCACGTCGATCTCGCCGGAGCGGAGCTCTTGGAGGAGCTCCACGCCACGCTGCGCGAGCGCGGCGTGGACTTCCGATTGGCGGCCACACCGAGCCGCGTGCACGAGATCCTCGTCAAGGCCGGCTACGAGGAGCACTGCGGCAAGGCGACCGCGAACGAGTCGATCGACGACGTACTCGCGGACGCGAGAAAGGGGCGCTCCACCTGATGGCGAGCTTCTTCAAGCCGATCCACGTCTTGCTGCTCGGCGCACCGATCGCGGTCGCGCTCGAGTCGTCGGGAGCCGCCGCCCCGCTCGTCTTCCTGAGCGCCGGACTCGCGCTCGTGCCGCTCGCCACGATGATCGTGCACAGCACGGAGGAGATCGCGGCGCGCACCGGTCCGGCAGTCGGCGGCCTCCTCAATGCGACGTTCGGCAACTTGCCCGAGCTGATCATCGCGATGGTCGCGATGCGCGCGGGGCTGATGGAGATGGTGCGCGCGTCCCTGATCGGCGCGCTGCTCGCGAACCTCCTGCTCGCGATGGGCGCCTCGTTCTTGCTCGGAGGCCGGCGCCGCCACGAGCAGGAATACAATCCCGCCGCCGCGCGCACGTACGGCTCGATCATGCTGCTCGCGGCGTTGAGCATGGTCGGGCCCGCGAGCTTCCACCGCTTTCTCAGCGATTCCGCTCCGCGCCACGCCGCCGCGCTCGACACCGGCGTCGCGATCGTGCTGCTCGTGCTGTACGCGCTGTACCTCGTGTTCATGCTGCGGACGCACCCCGACTTCTTCTCGGTCGTCAAGGGACACGCGGAGGAGCATCCTCCGAAATCGAGCGCGACACGCGCCGCCGTGACGTTGGTCGTCGCTTCGCTCGGCGCGGCGTGGATGAGCGAAGTGCTCGTCGGCGCCGCCGAGGAAACCGGTCACGCGCTCGGGATGACGCCGGCCTTCATCGGGCTCGTGCTGCTTGCGATCCTGGGAGGCGCGGCCGAGCTCGGCGCGGCGATCGCCATGGGACGCAGCGACAAGATGGACCTCTCGGTCGGAATCGCGATGGGCAGCTCGATCCAGATCGCGCTGTTCGTCACGCCGGTGCTCGTGCTCTCGAGCCGGTTCATCGCGCCCGAGCGATTGACGCTCTCGTTCAACCGCGTCGAGATCGGCGCGCTCTTCTTCGGCGTGCTGATCGGAGTCACCGTCGCGGGCGACGGTCGCGCCAATTGGTTCAAGGGCGCGCAGCTCGTGGGCTTCTACTTGATCCTCGCGGCGCTCTTCTACTTGATCCCGGCGGTGGCGGCGTGAGCGTCGGCAGCGCGGGCCGACACGAACGCGTGCTCGATCCGGTCGAGCGGCTGTCGGAGATCCTGTTCGGCCTCATCATGGTGCTCTCGTTCACCGGCTCGATCAGCGTCGCGACCGCGGACCGCGAGGAGGTGCGCGGCGTGCTGATCGGTGCGATCGGCTGCAACCTCGCGTGGGGCATCGTCGATGCCGTGATGTACTTGCTCACGATCCTGATCGAGCGCGGACGGAACCTTTCGATCGCGCGCGCGGTCCGCGAGTGCGGCGATCCAGAACGCGGCCGCCGGATCCTCGCGGACGTGCTGCCCGAGCCGCTGCCCGAGCTCTTCGAAGGAAGCGCGCTCGAGAACGCGCGCGCGAAGCTCGTGGCGCTCCCCGAGATCCGCAAGCGTCCTCACCTGACGCGCCGCGACCTGCGGGGCGCGATCGGCGTCTTCCTGCTGGTCTTCCTGTCGACTTTTCCCGTCGTCGTCCCGTTCCTCTTCTTCGCGCCGCTCGACCGCGCGATGCGCGTCTCCAATGCCGTCGCGATCGTGATGCTGTACGTCACGGGCCACACGCTCGGCCGGCATGCGGGGATCGGCGCCGTGCGGACCGGCGTCGCGATGGTCGCCGTTGGGATCGTCCTCGTCGGGATCACGATCGCGCTCGGAGGTTGAATGTCACGCCGCGTGCTCTCCCTGACCTGCTTGGCGGTCACGTCGGTCGCTCACGCACACGTGCCGAGCTTCGAGGATCAGCGACTGGAGCCAGAGGAGGATCGTTGGGAGCTCTCGGGCACGCTCCTCTACTCCGATCCCCCTGGCTCCGAGGATCGCCTGACGCCGATCGTGTACGCCGACCGCGGGCCGCTGCATCTCGAAGCGCGCTACAACTACGAGGACCTCGAGACGTTCTCGTTGTTCGCGGGATGGACGCTCGAAACGGGCGACGAGATCGAAGCCGCGTTCACTC
>CAZQHA010000485.1:0-3602 GCA_964592795.1 uncultured Planctomycetaceae bacterium
GACGAGCACTCGAGCTCCGCAGCTCATGCTTCGATCACCTTCATCCCCGCTTCGCCGCCGGCTCGCGCGTGGCCGCCGGCCACGGCAAGCGGATCGTGAACCGCGCTCCCCCGCCGGGTGCGTTCGCGGCCGTCAGCGATCCGCCGTGAGCGCGCACGATGCCATACGACACGGAAAGCCCCAAGCCCGTGCCGTTCGTCGACGTGAAGAACGGATCGAAGATGCGATCGAGGGCCGCGGGCGGGATGCCCGGTCCGGTGTCCTCGATCGCGAGCTCGACCTCGTCGGCCTGCGACTCGGGATTCCTCGCGCGCCGCGCCCGGATCGTGATCGTCCCCTTCGAATCCATCGCGGTCGCCGCGTTGAGCAAGAGATTGAAGAGCACCTGCTCGAGCCGGCCCGAGTCGCCGACGACGGGCAGCGGCGCGTCCAAGCCGACGCGCTCGACGCGCACCTCGCGGAACGCGGCCGAGTACGTCAAGAGCTTCAGCGCGCGCTCGACGACCTGAGCCAGGTCCGCTTCCCCAGAGCCCGCCGCCGGACGCGCGAATCGCAGGAGGTCGCGCACGATGTCGCGGATGCGCGTGAAGCCGTGGCGGACCATCTCGAGGTGCCTGCGCCGCGTCTCCTCCGGCGCGTCCTCGCGCTCCAAGAGCGAGAGGTAGTTGCCGATCCCCTCCAGGGGGTTGTTGATCTCGTGCGCGACGCCCGCCGTGAGGAGACCGATCGACGAGAGGCGTTCGCGGATCTGCAGCTGGCGCTCCATCTCCTTCTGCGGCGTGAGGTCGCGCAGCGAGACGAGGATCACGTGCTCCGAGCCCAGATCGATCGACGCGAAGCGCGCGTCGGCGAGGATCGCGCGTCCGTCGGCCGCGCGCAGCCGCACCGCCGGCACGGACACCGGCGCGCCGGGAGAACGCGCGGCGTTGCGGAGCGCCTCGCGGAACGCCGCGACCTCGCCGTCCATCAACGCGCGCTCGATCGTCGCGCCCTGCGGCGTGTCGACGACCGCCGGACCGAGCGCGGTGCGCGCCTCCGCATTGCACTCACGGATCGCGCCGCTCGCCGGATCGACGAGCAGGAGGATATCCGCGGCGCCTTCCATCAACGTGCGGTACTTGGCGGACTCGCTGCGGATGCGCGCGAGGTAGTCCTCGGTCTCCTTCCATCGGATCCGCGCGATCGTGCGGCGGTGGATGAAGACCCCCATGAAGCAGACGAACGCGTTGACGACGACCGTGCCGATCAAGATCGTGCGCGCGGACGCCGGATCG
Source organism: uncultured Planctomycetaceae bacterium (assembly GCA_964592795.1). Taxonomy (GTDB): domain Bacteria; phylum Planctomycetota; class UBA1135; order UBA1135; genus JANLUN01. Next base: position 1,275 of record CAZQHA010000485.1, read on the forward strand.
CTGCGCGCCAGCACCCACGCGCCGCCGGCGCTCGTCAGCGCGGCGGCGGCGATGAAGAACGCGAGCAGCCGCAGGTGTCCGCGGCGTTTGACGGCCGGCGTGGCGGCGCGCGCTGTGGGGCTCGCTCGGGTGCTCTTCAAGATCGGAGCGGTTCCGTGACGCGTGACAAGTGTGACGCGCAGGACAGTACGGTGTCAGACACTTTTTTTCTCACCCGCTCCGGGTGAGAAAAAAAGTGTCTGACACCGTACTGTCCTGCGCGTCAGCCGGTCCGCACCGCCGCGACCGCGTTCATGCGGTTCATCCGCGCGATCGGATACACCGCGGCGAGGAGCGCGACGAGGATCGCGCCGAGCGGGCACAGGACGAGCCAGATCCCCGCTCCGACGCTCGGCAGGTCGAGCCCGGAGAGCGTCTCGAGCGCGCGCACGATCACCGGCGTGAGCACCGCGCCGAGCGCCGTTCCCACGAGCCCGCCCAGCACGCCGATCACGAGCGACTCGCACAGCACCGTGCCCGCGATCTGGACGCGCGTCACGCCCAGCGCCTTCAGCACGCCGAGCTCCTTCGATCGCTCGAGCGTCGCGAGCAGCTGCCCGTTGAGGACGCCCAGACCCGCGAGCATCGCGGTCAGCCCCAGGATGATGTCGAACAGGAAGAAGTCGCGGTCGATGTCGACGAGGTGCACGTCGACGAGGCTCTCGCCGGTGCGGAAGTTCGTCTGCCGCAACGAAGGGATGAGCTCCTGGATCGCGGCCTTGAAGGGGTCGGCGTCCGCGCCCGGCGCGAGGCGCACGGCGACCTCGCGCACCTTGTCGACCTCGAGGCAGAAGTTCGACTTCATGAAGCCCGTGCCGACGACGCCGTACATGCGCTCGTCGGGATTGGGGAAGTAGCCGTACTCGTCCGACACGGCGACGACCTCGAGGTCGCGCACCTCGCCGTTCGCGTTCGACACGTGCACTTGCTCGCCGACCTCGTAGCCGAAGTGGCGCGCGAGGCGCTTCGACACGATCACGCCGTCGCCTTGCGCGATCGATCGCAGCACGTTCGGATCGTCGGCGCACGGACCGTAGCTCGCGATCTCCTTGGGGTGCAGCCCGAGCAAGAGGAACGGCACGTACGTGCGCACGGTCGCGGTCTCGACGCCGAGGAAGGTCCGGCCGTCCGGATCGCTGTCCTCGAGCACCTGGCTGAGCGCTTCGACGGGCACGTCGGGCAGCGGCGACACGTAGAACTTGTGGACGATCGAGTGCTCGGCCCACTGCACGATCTCGCCGCGCAGGCTCGCGGTCATGCCCTTGAGCCCGACGAACGCGGCGGTGACGAGCGCGAGCGCCGCGGCCGACACGGCGAGGCGCGCCGGGCTGGCGCGGATCGTGCGCGCGGCGAGCCGGCCCGAGAGCGTCCACAGGCGCTCGAGCGGCCGCGCCACGAGCTCGAAGAGCGCGGTGAGCAGCGCCGGGATCACGAGCGGCAGGATGACGAGCAGCGCCAGGAGCCCCACCGCCGCGAGCACGGCGCCGACGAGCATGCTCTGCGCCTCGCCGACGACCGGCGCGATGACGAAGTAGAGCGCGGGCAAGAGCCCGACGAGCAAGAGCGCCGCGAACATGTGGAAGCCGCGCGCGACGCTGCGCTTGTGCAGCGCGTCCTCGCCGCGCAGCGCCGCGACCGTGTCGGTGTGCCGCGCGCGCAGCAGCGGATAGATCGAGCCCGCGAGCGCGATCCCCACCCCCAAGCCGGTCAGCGGCAGGACGACGCCCCACGGCACGTCGAATACGCGGATGTGGTGGCCGGTGCCGAGCGTCGTGATGCCGAGGAGCAGCAGCGCGCGGGCGAGCGAGAGTCCGCCCGCGAGCCCGAACACGGCCGCCAAGCCCGCGATCACGACCGCTTCGGAGAGGAAGATGCGCGCGATCTGGCGCCGCGTCGATCCGAGCGCATGGAGCGTCGCGACCTCGCGCACGCGCTCGACCAGCGACATCGACAGCGTGTGGAAGATGACGTAGAGGCCGAGCACGAGCGCGAGCAGCCCCGACATGCGCACGCCGTTCCGGAACGCGCGCTCGTCGGCGGCGGCGCCGATCACGACGCTCTTGTTGAGCTCGTATGAGAAGCTCGCGCCCAGGCTCGTGCGCAGCCGCTCGATGTCGACCGCCGGATCCTGCTTCACCCAGAACACCGGCTCGACGTGGACGCCGGCGTAGAGCTCGCGGCCGTGGCGGTAGTCGACGACGACGACCTCGCCTTGCGAGCGGCGTCCCAGGTTCTCGCGCGCGAGCACGCCGACGACGCGGAACTTCTGGGGACCCGGCCCCCCGCTTC
>CAZQHA010000486.1:0-3600 GCA_964592795.1 uncultured Planctomycetaceae bacterium
TCACCCAGCCGGTATTCCTTCCCCTCCGGCGCGGTCCAGGTCAGGGTGCGCCGCTCGGCGCGGATCGGCCGCTCTTCATGCTCGCGCCGGCGATCGTGCTGGCGAGCATCTTCGGAGCGCTCGTCGCGATGCCGCTGACGCCGAGCGTGTACTTCGCGGACGTCGAGCTGGGTCTCTTCTTGATCCTCGCGATGTCGTCGATGACGACCATCGGCGTCGTGATGGCGGGCTGGGCGTCGAACTCGAAGTGGTCGCTCTACGGCGCGATGCGCGAAGCCGCGCAGGTCGTCGCGTACGAGATCCCGCTCGGCATCTCGCTGCTCGTGCCGCTTCTCGTGGTGGGCACGCTCAATCTGCGCGAAGCGAGCGAGCTGCAGTCCGGGTGGTACGGGATGCACTGGCTCGTCTTCCAGAACCCGTTCGTCTTCCCGGCGTTCCTCCTGTTCTTCACCGCCGCGCTGGCGGAGACGAAGCGCGCGCCGTTCGACCTGCCCGAAGCCGAGTCGGAGCTCGTCGCCGGCTTCATGACCGAGTACTCCGGCATCCGCTGGTCGTTCTTCTTCATGGAGGAGTACGCCGCGATGTTCCTGATGTCGGTCGTCGCCGCGATCTACTTCCTGGGCGGCTTCGAGAGCCCGGTCACGCACATCGCGCGCGAGCAGTTCGGAGATTCGAGCGTGATCTACCAGGTCACGGCGGGCGGCGTGCTCCTCTTCAAGGCGATGTTCGGCATCTTCCTGATGATGTGGCTGCGCTGGACGCTGCCGCGCGTGCGCATCGATCAGGTGATGACCATGGGATACAAGTACCTGACGCCGCTCGCGCTGATCTGCGTGCTCGGTGCGGGCGTTTGGGAAGCGATCTTCTGAGCATGAAGGCCACCAAGGACTACCTGTTCAACGTGTGGAACAGCCTGACCACGACGCTGGTCGGGATGAAGATCACCGGCAAGTACCTCTTGCAGAAGCCGATCACGGTCCAGTACCCCGACGAGCGCCTGCCGATCCCCGATCGTTACCGCGGCATCCACTACCTCGAGCAGGAGAAGTGCATCGACTGCCTCGCCTGCGCGCGCGCGTGCCCGATCGACTGCATCGAGATGGACGCGGTGCGGCACGGCAAGGAGCTCGAGTGGATCTCGTTCACGCTCGACTACCAGAAGTGCATGTTCTGCGAGTTGTGCGTCTATCCGTGCCCGAAGGATTGCATCCACATGGGGACGGAATTCGCGTTCGTCAGCTACGACCGCAGCGAGTTCAAGCACGACCTCCTCTCGTACAAGGGCATGGCGAAGGAAGCGCGCATCCGCATGAAGACCGCGGAGGAGAAGAAGAAGAAGCGCGAGGCGGCCAAGGCTGCCGGTCTGCCGGTCGAAGAGGAGCACGAAGAGCCCACCGAGGAACACGGCTGAGATGGACCGAGCCTCGCGGATCTTCTACGCGCTGCTGACCGCGTTCTCGCTCGTGCTCCTCGGCTGGGGGCTCGCCGCGGCCGGTGGCGAAGGGATCGCGTTCGCGATGTTCGCCGTGCTCGTCGTCGGCGGCGGGTTCGTCTGCATCTGGGAGCGCTCGGTCGTGCGCAGCGCGTTCTCGCTGCTCGCCGTGTTCTCCGGCACGGCGGGACTCTTCCTCTTGCTCGGCGCGGACTTCCTCGCGGTCGCGCAGATCCTGATCTACGTCGGCGGCATCCTGGCGCTGCTCCTCTTCGGCGTGATGCTCTCGCCGCCCGATCTGACCGAGCGCAAGATCTCGCGCGTCATCACGGGCCTCGTGCTCGTCGGCGCCGCCGTCGCGTGGGTCGCGCTCAAGGTGCGCTCGACGGTCGTGTGGGCGACCGCGCCCGAGCTCCCGCCGATGCGCACGCAAGCGCGTGAGATCGGCGTCGGTTTCCTTGCCGCGCAGCAGTACGTCGTCGCGTTCGAGTTGGCCGCGATCGTGCTCACCGTCGCGCTGGTCGCCGCGGTGTACATCGCGCGCCGGCGCAAGGAAGACCTGACGGCGCCGCCGGAAGGAGGAGCTCCGTGATGGGAGTCGGTGCCTACGTCGCCGTCTCGGCCGCTCTCTTCGGCCTGGGCGTCGTCGCGATCGTCGTCCGGCGCAACGTGTTCTACGTCTTGATGGGCATCGAGATGATCCTGAACGCCGCGAACATCAACTTCGTCGCGTTCAGCCGCTACAACGGCGGCAGCCTCGACGGTCAGATGTTCGCGATCTTCGTGATCATCCTCGCGGCGGCGGAAGCGGCGGTCGCGCTCGCGATCGTGCTCAACGTGTTCCAGCTCTTCGGCTCGGTGAAACCCAGCGACGTCGACATGCTCCGCGAGTAGCCCCCTGCCCATGGACCTCGCCTTCAACCCCGCCGTCGACTTCAAGCTGCTCCTCGCGGTGCCGCTGATCCCGCTCGCCCTGTACGTGATCCAGATCTTCTTCGGGCGGCATCTGCCGCGCCGCGGCGACTGGCTCCTGACCGGCGGGATGTTCGTCGTGATGGTGATCACGCTCTGGATGGCCGCGAAGTCGATTGCCGCCGCGTATGCCGGCGAGGAGTTCTCGCACAACTCCTCCGAAGCGGGCATGGCGTTCTCGTGGCTGTACCAGCACGGGAAGGACGCGAGCTCGCCGCTCAACCTGACGGTCGGGATCCTCTACGACGGCCTCGGCTCCGCGATGCTCGCGGTCGTCGGCGTCGTCGCGTTCTTCGTGCACCTGTTCTCGATCGGGTACATGAGCGAGGACCGGCGCTACTACATCTTCTTCGCGAACATCAGCCTGTTCTCGTTCGCGATGCTCGGGCTCGTCCTCTCGGACAACCTGCTCTTCCTGTTCGTGTTCTGGGAGCTGATGGGACTGATGTCCTACCTGCTCATCGGGCACTTCTCGCACGACCCGACGAGCCCGCGGCAGATGTTCGCCGCGTCCGCGTGCAAGAAGGCGTTCCTGACGACGCGCGTCGGCGACACGTGCCTCTTCGTCGGCCTGATGATGTTCTTCTATCACTTCCACACGCTCTCGATCACCGAGATGTGGAAGCTCGGAGCCGACGCCGTCGCCGCGAACGGCGGCGATTACCCGACGTGGATGACGATCGCGGGCCTGCTCGTCTTCGGTGGAACGGTCGGCAAGTCGGCGCAGTTCCCGCTGCACATCTGGCTCCCCGACGCGATGGAAGGCCCGACGCCGGTGTCGGCGATGATCCACGCGGCGACGATGGTCGCTGCGGGCGTCTTCCTGCTCGGGCGGACCTATCCCTTGATGAGTCCCGAGGTGCTGACGGTCGTCACGATCGTCGGCTCGTTCACCGCGCTCTTCGCGGCGACGATCGGCACGACGGTGTTCGACATCAAGGGCGTGCTCGCATACTCGACGATCTCGCAGCTCGGGTTCATGGTCGCCGCGGTCGGGCTCGGCGGCGTCGTCGCCGGCATGTTCCACATGGTGACGCACGCGTTCTTCAAGGCGTGCCTCTTCCTGTGCGCGGGCTCCGTGATCCACGGCTGCCACCACGAGCAGGACATGCGCAAGATGGGCGGACTGCGCAAGTACATGCCGATCACGTTCGCGTGCATGCTCGCGTCGACGCTGGCTCTCGCCGGCATCCCGC
>CAZQHA010000487.1:0-3597 GCA_964592795.1 uncultured Planctomycetaceae bacterium
TTCGCGCAGGGGGTAGTTGCGGTGGCCCTCGGGCGCGAGGAGCTCGCGGTACAGCGCGGCCGCGTGCCCGAACGCGCCGCCGTAGCGATCGAAGCGCTCGCGCGCGAGGTCGGAGAAGCGGTGCTTGGCGTCGAGGCCGACGTGGCGGCCGCTCTTCGCCGCCAGCCCCTGCATCACGTCGCCGGCATTGTGCGTGAGGATCGCCGCCAAGCGCAGCAGATCCACTTCCCGGTTTCGCGCGGACAGCACGGTATGGAACGCGCGCGCTTCACGCTCGAGCTCCGCGTCGATCTCGTCCTCGAAAGCGCGCGCGCCCTCGGCGTCGCCGGCGGCCTCGAACGCGAGCATTCCGCCGCAGAGCACGGAGAGGCGCTCGCCGTCGTGTCCCGACACGGAACCGGCGCCTTCGACGTCGACGATGCGCGCGCTGACGCCGCGGATGTCCCAGTGCTTCAGGTACAGCGCCAGCTCGCGCATGCGCGCCAGCTCGTGGGGCGGCGGGTGCTCGAACCACAGCGCATGTCGGATCTTCGCGTCGACGTCCGTCGGGACGTAGCTCGCGACGCTCGCGAAGTGCGCCGCGAGACACAGCGCGAAGTAGTCGGTGCGCGCGGCCGCGTCGGGCTCCGATTGCGCCGGCAGGAGCTCGACGCGCCGCAGCACCGACCACCAGCCCAGCGGATGGAACGCGTGCTCGTGGAGCCGCGCGCCGCTCGAGGCCGGCAGCTTCGCCGCGCCGTCGAACAAGTACGGTGCGGCGACCTCGACGAGGAGGGCGAGCGTCCGCGGGCCGATGCACCCGCCGAAAGCGCCCTTCGATTCGGGGATCTGCGCGCGCGTCTCCATGTCGCGATCCTAACCGGCCGATGCTCGTGGACGGCGTTCGCCGGCCGCTATGATGCGCCGCCGTTCGACGCGCGATGCGCATCCTCTTCCTCACCGATTCGCTCTCCGACCTCGATGGGGTGGGCCGTTACGCCGTGCGACTGATCTCGGCCCTGCAGGAGCTCCGCCCGGGTCTCGAGGTCGAGGTGCTCCTGGCGCGCAAGCACCGGCCGACGTCCCGCGACGTCCCCGCGCACTGGCACGTGTCGGTCGGATTGCCCCCCGACTACTTCTTCTACATGTCGGCGCTGCGTTTCTGGCCGAGCCTGTGGCTCGCCGCGTGGCGCGTGTCGCGCTCGGCGCGCCGCGCGGATCTCGTCCACGCGATCAAGGACTTTCCACACAACTACGCGGGGCTGCTCGGCGCGCGGATGGCGGCGAAGCCGTGCATCGCCACCGCGCACGGCACGTACAGCGTGCAGCCCCTCCTCGACGAGCGGCACGCGAAGCGCGCGCGCTGGGTCTACGCGCGCTTCGCGGCGTTGATCGCGGTCAGCCGCTACACGAGCTCGCGCCTTCTCGAGCTCCTCGATCGGGGCGAGCTCGATCGCGGGCGCGTGCACGTCATCCCGAACGCGGTGTCGGCGTCGCACTATGCGAACGCGCGCGCCCTGTCGCCGAAGCCGTGGCACGATCGGGCGTTCACGCTCTCGATCGGCGAGATCAAGGAGCGCAAGGGGCACCACCTGGCGCTCGCGGCGTGGTGCCTCGCGGCCGCGCGGCGTCCGGAGCTCCACCACTTCGTCGTCGGCAAGCACACCGGGGACGCGTACTACGAGTCGCTGCTCGCGCTCGCGCGCAGCGCCGGCGCCCTGGATCGCCTGCACTTCCTCGGCAACGTGTCCGAGGACGAGAAGGTCGACTTGCTCCAGCGAGCGCGCGTCTTCGTGCACACGCCGGTGACCGCCGCGGACGGCGGGTTCGAAGGCTTCGGCATCGTGTACCTCGAGGCGTCCGCGAGCGGCACGCCGACGATCGGGACGCGCGACTGCGGCGCGGAGGACGCGATCGACGACGGAGTCACGGGCTTCCTCGTCGAACCGACCGTCGACGCGGTGCGCGGCGCGCTCGAGCGCGTGCTCGACGACGACGCCCTGCGCGCGCAGCTCGGGCGCGCGGGACGGGAGCGCGCCGCGCGCTCGTCGTGGCTCGAGAACGCGCGCGCGGTGCTCGCGATCTACGATCGTGTGCTGGGGGAGAGCGCGCGGAGATAGACTTCCCGCGAGCCTCGATGCGCATCCTTTTCCTCAACGATCTCTCCGACCCGCGCATCGGATCGTCGGTGCGGCAGATGTATCAAGCCGCGTCGGCGCTGCGCGCGGCGGGGCACGCGACCGCGCTCGTCACGTGCACGCCGGAGGCGTCGGAGGCCACGCCGACGACGATCGAAGGGCTCGAGACGTTCCGCCTCCATTCGAGCTACAACGTCCGTTTCCGGGGATACGTATCGCTCGACAACAAGCAGGTCCGCGAGCCGTTCCGCGAGATCCTCAGGACGTGGCGCCCCGACGTCGTGCACAGCCATCTCCTGCACACCCACCTCTCGTACGCGTCGCTGACCGCCGCGCGCGAGTCGGGCGCGGCCGTCGTGTTCACCGCCCACGACGTGATGACGTTCTGCTACCAGAAGCTGACGTGCTTCCACGGCGGGGAGGAGCACGGCGGATCGCTGCGCGACTACGAGGCCTACTGGCAGAAGTGCATCCCCTGTCAGCGGCTGCGCTACAACCCCTGGCGCAACGCGGCGATCCGCCGCGTGCTCGCGCGCGACGTGCACCGGTTGACCGTCGTGTCGGACGAGCTCGGGCGCGTGCTGCGCGCGAATCGGATCCGCGTCGACCGCACCATTCACAACGCCGTCGAGCTGCGCGGCCGGCTGCCCGGACCCGACGCCGTCGCGGCGCTGCGCCGCCGATTCGGGCTCGAGGGAAAGCGCGTGATCGCGATCGGCGGTCGATTGCACGAGCAGAAGGGCGTGACGCAGCTCCTGCGCATGCTCGCGCTCCTGGCGCCCGAGTTCCCGGACCTCGTGCTGCTCGTCATGGGCAAGCGCGACGTCTACGAGCGCGAGTTCGAGCCGATCGCGAACAAGCTCGGCGTGGCCGGACGGGTCGTCGCGACGGGCTGGCTCGACGGCGACGAGCTGCAGGCCGCGTACGCCGCGACCGACGTGTTCGTGACGCCTTCGATCTGCTTCGACACGTTCGGCCTCGTGAACCTCGAGGCGATGGAGCACGGAAAGCCGGTGGTCGCGACCTCGTTCGGCGGCAGCCCCGAGGTCGTCGAGGAGGGCCGGACCGGATTCGTCGAGAACCCTTTCGACGTCGCCGCATTCGCGGCGCGCGTGCGCTCGCTCCTCGCCGACCCCGCGCTGCGCGCGCGAATGGGGAGCCTGGGCCGCCAGCGGCTCCTGGATCACTTCACGATCGACCGACTGGCGCGCGAATGGTCGGACGAGTACGAGCACGCCCGCGCGATCGCAAGAGGTTCAAATGCCCGCTCCTCCGTGGTCGATTAAGGCTGGAACAAGGCCGATCTCGGGCGATGCGGCGGTTGTGCGATTCGCTCGGATGAGGTAGATTTTGGCGCTACTCCTCACCACTCCACTTCGGCTATGCAGGTAGCCGCGGTCGCTCTCGCATTGCCTCGGAGCCCTTTCTTCGCAACCGCCGTCGAACGATGCGAAAAACTCTTCTGACCTACGTCAAGCCG
>CAZQHA010000488.1:0-3572 GCA_964592795.1 uncultured Planctomycetaceae bacterium
CAGTGGTCCGTCCTGCGAACTCGACACACTTGGCCCTACGCACCATGGCGGATTCGCGTCGTGATGCGATCCGCGACGATGGCCGCGTCGGTTCGGAGTTCGTGCTGCCCGACTCTCCGCAACAAGGCGCGACTTCCGCCGACGGGAGGTCCCCGTGAAGCACAGCACAGCGCTCGTCGTCGCAATCATCCCGCAACTCCTCGGCATTTCGGCCGCTCAGCAGGTCACGAGCTCGCCGTCCTCGTTCGCGCGCATCACCGCGTCGAGCCGTCAGAGTCCGCAGACTCCCGACCAGTACTTCGTCGACTTCGTGTCGACCGCCGCGACGGGGTTCGCGATGAATGGCTCCGGCGACGTCGTCGGTACGTCGTACGTCGACGTGGGTTGCGGATCGTTCTGTCTGCCGCCGCAGGAAACCGTCGTCTGGCGCGGTGACGAGCGCATCGTGCTGCCTGGTCTTCCGGGCGTGACGGGGACCATGGCGGTCGACATCAACGACGCGGGTTGGATCGTCGGATACGCGGGCTCGTACTCGTTCCCGCGTGCGGTCGTCTGGCGGCCCGTCGGCGGCACGTATCAAGCGATCGACCTGGGATTCCTGCCCGGCACCAACAAGTCCAGGGCAGTCGGGATCGACGATCAGAACCGAGTCGTGGGCTGGTCCACGGACGGCAACGCGATCTTGCCCGTCGCGGCGCCGTTCTCCTGGACGCTTTCGACCGGCATGGTCGATCTGTCGGTGCTCGGGTATCCGGACGTCGAGCCGCTGGCGATGAGTCCCGGTGGGACGGTCGCGACGGCGGGCCACTGGTATCGGCTCGGCGAACCCGGAAGCGTGCAGGCGATGGCGCCGGCGCCTCCTGGTTTCTTGCTCGGCAGCTACGCGACGGCGATCAACGACGCGGGCGACCAAGCGCGCTTCCTCGTGCGAACGAGCGGGCAGAACCTCGCGTACCTCTATCGATACCGTCACGAAGGCACGTGGCAGCAGCTCTCTGCGCTCGGAACCGGCCACCTCACGACGTACGGCATAGGCTCGATCAACGATCGGCTCGACGTGACCGGCACGATCCAGAGCACGGGCGTCATCGCCTTCGGTCCCGAAGGGACGGCGCAGGCGCTCGCGCCGATGCTCACGTCCGCGTATCCGGAGAGCAGCGTGACCCGCGGCGGCGCGCTCAACGCGAGCGGGAGGATCCTGGCGCAGGTCATGATCGGCAACAGCCCGCGGCTCGTGCGCCTGACACCGGCTCCATCGTGCGTGCAGAGCTGCATGCGCGTCGCCGATCTCACCGTCGAGGCGTGGTTCATCCCCGATCCGAGCGATCCTTCGCAGGACCACTGCTCTCCGACGCTGAACGCGCACAACGTCGCGACGGTGACCGTCCACGTCACGGACGCCGCGGGCTTCGCCATCGCTGGCGCCGTCGTCTCCGGGCGGTTCCTCGACGATTACTGGACGGACGATCCCGTCGTGAAGGCGACGAACGCCGCGGGCACGGTGTCGTTCCAAGCCACGGGCCATTGCGGAGTCGGCGCGATCGCGTTCTTCGTGGACGACGTGACGCATCCGAGCTTCGTGCTCGACGAGCGCGCCGGCGTTCTCGCGGGGAAGGACATTCCGCAGATGCCGTAGCGACGAGCGCGTGCCGTTTCATCGAGCGTCGCTCGATGCTGAACCGTCTACTCGAACCACTCGATCGGTGCTTCCGTGAGCGCTTCGCGTTCGGCGCGCTCGCACAGCTCGCGCAAGCGCTCGATGCCGAGGCGCCGGACGATCTCGAATCCCACCGCGTACATGTCGTGCTTCACGTCGGCCGGCGTGCGCGACTGTGTCCGATTCGTGATGGCATAGGTCCGTGCCCGCCGCTCCGGTGTCACTTCAGCGATTCGTTGCTCCAACTCAGGAACTCGAATGGCGCGCATCTTGGGATCGAATTCGACTGCAATGAAATCGGCAAGCCCCTCTTCGACCACATGCGGGAGTCGATCCCATGGCGGGCACACGTACCAGTGAACCAGCTCATGCGCGATCGAGAAGCGTGGTTGATACCGTAACGCGAATTCCCCGATGAGAATCCGCCGGTCCACGATGCGATCGTTCCTGCGTTCGACCTGTAGTCCCAATGCCTCCGAATCGAAGTAGTGGTAAATCACGAATGGCGGAGTGAGCTCGACGCCGAGTTTCTCGCAAACTCGGTGTGCGAACGCGTCCGCCGTCGTCGCCAGGTATCGAGCGTCGCCTGGACAATCCGATCGCGCGATGCCATGCGTGCCTCGATACTGGAACTGGGGAGGGGCCGCGCGACAGGCAGCGGTCGTGGCGAGAACTAGCACTAGAAAGTAGCGCATCATTCGGGAAGGAAGGAGGCGGCTGCCCCGCGCGCGTGCAGCCGCCTCGGTTGAAGTCGTGTGTCCAGTTACTCCACCGCGAAATAGCGGCTCTCGTGGATCTCGTTGAGCGCCGAGTCTTCCGAGGTCATCCACGTCAAGTCGAGCCGATTGTGCGCTCCGACGCCCGGCACCGCGACGTTGACCTCGGCCAGTGGAATGAATACCTCCGCGGTTTTCCAGCCATTCGGAGCGGTGCCATACGTGGGAGTCTTGGGCCAATCGTTCCACGACATCGCGAAGGACGTGAATGCCCGGGTCTCGTCCGCGACGACCAGGCGTGCTCCGCGCGCCTCGGCGTCGAGCCTCGCGTAGGTGTCGACGGTCACGTCGGGGGGAACGAATGTGCCTTCTCCGTGGAGCAGGATGGGTGAGATCAGCGCGCCGATCTGCGACGCCGAGAAGTTACCCAGGATCGTGAACGAAGCGGAGACGTTGCTCCACGCGGTCGTGTCGTCGAAATCTCCGTTCAGCGTGTAGACGTAGGCCCACTTCTCGGAGACCCGAATCACGCCTTGCGACGGCAGGTGTCCTCCTCCACTCCATGAGGGCATGCCGCCACCGGGGCCCATTCCATTTCCGCCATTCGAGCAGCCGGTGCACTTCGACTCGCTCGACGGGCCGCTGATGATCAGGTACTCCGCACCCCGGGGAACGGGAACTTTGTCTCCTTCACCGACCCCCGTTGCACCGGAGTTCGGGATCTCGTTGCCGTTCTGGTCGTAGAACTTGATGTCGCCTCGGTTTCCCTGACCGGGCAGATCTTCGGCTTTCACGTCGCGACCGTCGTACTTCAGTCCGAGATGGCCGCTCGCGCTGCCGATCGCGGCATCCGCGTCAACGTCCAAAGTCGCCTGACACGCGGCGACTCCGAGCACGGCAGAGATCGCGAGCGACCACTTCGCGGGATTCGAAAGCTTCATGGGTTCGACCCTTCCTTTGAGAATCGGCGAGCTCACCTCGGCGCGAACGTGCGTCGTGATGGAGGCTCTCCACGCGACCGACTCCGCGGAGCCTCTGCCGTTTCGCTGAAAGTTCCGGTTGGCGGGCGGCCTCGAACGCAAGTACGTGCCCGACCGAGACGTCAATCCATCACACGATGTCGCCGATAGCCGCGCTCTATCACCGGCATCGAGAAGCGGTGTTTCGGCGTGCCGAGTGCGCGGAGGCGGTCGTTCAGG
>CAZQHA010000489.1:0-3570 GCA_964592795.1 uncultured Planctomycetaceae bacterium
AGGCCGTCGGGTTCGCGCACCTCGAAGTGGTGTCGGCGAAGGAGGGTCGCTTCGAGCAGGATCGCCTCGCGACGTGCATCATCCCGACGTCGCTCGACGCTCCGCGATTCGAGGTGAAGCTCTTCGAGCACCCGTACTCGGGCGGCCCGTATGGCGCGAAGGGCGTCGGCGAGCTGCCGATGGACGGCGGCGCGCCCGCCGTCGCGTCGGCGATCGAGGACGCGATCGGAGTGCACGCCGACCGCGTGCCGGCGACTCCGGAGCGCCTGCTCCGATCGCTGTCGGCGATGGAGACGCCCGCGTGAGATCCGCCGCCGAGGACGGCCCGCCGATCGACGTGACGCTGCGCGTGAACGGCATCTCGCGCGAGCTCCGCGTCCCGCCGCTGCGCCGGCTCCTCGATTGCTTGCGCGACGACCTCGGCCTCACGGGCACGAAGGAAGGTTGCGGCGAGGGCGAGTGCGGCGCGTGCACCGTGCTCGTCGACGGCGAGGCCGTGCTGTCCTGCCTCGTGCCGATCTGCCAGGTTCGACGCGCGGACGTGCGCACGATCGAATGCCACGGACTCGAATCGATCCAAGACGCGTTCCTCGCCCTCGGCGCAGCGCAGTGCGGGATCTGCACGCCGGGCATGATCACGATGGCGCGCGCGTTCCTCGACGAGTGCGCGCGCGAGCGAACGTCGGCGACCGACGAAGGCGCGCGCGCCGCGCTCGCCGGCAATCTCTGCCGTTGCACGGGCTACGAGAAGATCGTGGCAGCGGTGCTGGCCGCGTCGCGGACCGCGGAGCGCGCGCCGTGATCGTCGTCTCCCCCACGAAGCTCACCGATGCCCTGGACGCTCTCGCGAGCGCCACGGCGAGCACGCGCTGCCTCGCCGGCGGCACCGACTTGATGGTCGAGCTCGAGGCCGGCCGCACGCGTCCCGACCGCATCGTCGATCTCGCGGCGGTCGGCGAGCTGCGCGGCATCGCGCTGGACGGGGCCTGGCTCCGGATCGGCGCACTCTCGACGTGCACGGACCTCGTGCGCTCGCCGCTCGTCGCGGAGCACGCCGACATCCTGGCCGCGGCCGCGCGCGAGGTCGGCGCCGTGCAGATCCGGAACCGCGCGACGATCGGCGGCAACCTCGGCACCGCGTCGCCGGCGGCCGATCTAAACCCGGTGCTCTTCGCGCTGGGCGCGCACGTGCGCCTGGTGTCGGCGCGCGGGCGACGGGAGCTCCCGGTCGGCGAGTTCGTCACGGGCTACCGCGCGACCGCGCGCGCGAGCGACGAGCTGATCGAGGACGTGCTCGTGCCGCTGCGGCCCGCCGGCGAGCGCCGCGCGTTCCGCAAGGTCGGCACGCGCAAGGCGCAGTCGATCGCGAAGGTCGTCGTCGCGCTGTGCGTCGTCGTCGAGTCGCGGCGTGTGCGCGAGCTCGCCGCCGCCGCGGGCTCGGTGTCGGACCGCACGCGGTTCCTGCCGACGCTCGCGCAGGAGCTGATCGGCCGCGACGCGGACGCGAGCGCGATCGACGCGGCCGCGAGGAAGTGCGCCGAGCACGACTGCTCTCCACAAGACGATGTGCGGTCGACGGCGGAGTACCGCCGCGAAGTGCTCTACCGCATCGTGCGACGGATGCTGTGCGACGCGCTCCTCTCCGAGCGCGCCTGAGGAGTCAAGATGCAGGCGTTCTTGATCTGTCTCGCCGTGTTGATGGGCGTCGCGTCGGCCGTGCAGGGAGCGACGAACGGAACGCTCGCCGGACGTGTCGGACTCGCGAGCGCCGTGTGGATCAACGCGCTCGTCGTCGCGCTCGGCGCGAGCGCGTTCTGGCTCGTCGCGAAGCGCGCGCCCGCCGCGGATCCCGCGTCGCCGTGGTTCCTGTACCTCGGCGGCGTCTACGGCCTCGTCATCATCGCGGGCGCGGCCTTCGCGTTTCCGCGCCTGGGCGCCGGCCCGACGACGGCGTTGATGGTCGCCGCGCAGCTCTCGACGGCGCTCGTGCTCGATCACCTGGGTCTCCCGGGCGGCAAGGTCGAGGTCACGCCGAGCCGGATCGCGGGCGCGGCGCTCCTCTTCGTCGGCGCGGTGCTCGTCTTGTGGCCGCGCCTCCGCGCCGGCGGCGAGTGATCGGCACACCCAACCTGTACATCGACTTCGGCGCCCGGACCTAGCGGCTCAACTACCGCTGTAGTATTACTCGCCTCCGTCGGGACCGCAGCGCGGCCGACGAACGAGGACTCGAGCATGAACACTCTCGCGATCGTCTCACCCCTTCTCGTCGCGCAGGCCGAAGCCCCCGAGCGATTCGGCTCCTTGTGGGACACGCTCGTCGCGGGCGGCCCGGTGATGATCCCGCTCGCGGTGTGCTCGGTGCTCGCGCTCATGTGGATCCTCGAGCGCGTCCTGCGGCTCCGAGCCGCGCGCGTGGGCGGTCGGTCGCAGGCCGATCAGCTCGTCGTCGCCGCCCGCGACCTGGGTCCCGCGCGGGCGCTCGAGATCGCGCGCGCGAACCCGACGCTCCTGTCGCGCATCGTCCAGCCGATGTTCGAGCGCTGGTCCGAGCCGCGCGCGAGCCTCGAGCAAGCCGTCGAGGAGATCGGCTCGCGCGAGATCCGGGCGCTCGTGACGTCGCTGCGACCGCTCAGCGTGATCACGGCGATCGCGCCGCTCCTGGGACTCCTCGGCACGGTGGTCGGCATCATCATCGCGTTCCGCGACATCGCGCTGTCCGACGCGATGGGCAAGCCCGAGGCGCTCGCGACCGGCATCGCGCAGGCGCTGGTCACGACGGCGGCGGGCCTGGCGATCGCGATCCCGACGCAAGCCGCCTACTACTGGTTCCGCGGCAAGATCGACCGCTTCTGGAAGCTCGTCGAGGACACCGGCGAGCAGCTGATCGCGGTCCACGACGGACGCGCTCCGATGCCGCTGCCGACCGCTCCGGCGCTGCCGGCCACGCCGCCGCCGGCTCCCGCGTCGGTCTCCGTCGCCGCACAGGGGACGCCGTGAAGCTGCGCGTCACCGACGAAGACGAGCCGGCGATGAACCTGACGCCGATGGTCGACGTCATCTTCAACCTGCTCGTCTTCTTCATGCTCGCGACGACGTTCGCGGAGCGCGAGCGGCTGCTCGACCTCGAGCTCCCGTTCGCCAGTGCCACGAACACGAGGCAGCCCGAGCCGCGCGAGCTCGTCATCAATGTCGCGCGCGATGGCGGCGTGTGGATCGACGGGCGCGCCGTCGCGGGAGCGGAGCTCGCCGCGGTGCTCCAGGGCGCCGCGAACCGCGACAAGAACACGATGGTGACCATCCGCGGCGACCGGCGCGGCTACTACAACGAGATCGTGCACGTGCTCGACGAGTGCATGCAGGCCGGGCTCGAGAACGTGTCGCTGGGGGCGCTGAGCGAGGACGAATGAATCAGCCGATCGACGGCTGGCGCGCCACGTCGACTTCGATTCGGTTCCACCCGCCGTCGCGGCGATAGCGCATCGCGCGCGTGATTCGGCGCACCATCGAGATCCCGCGGCCGCCGATCGGCGCCTGAACGAGCGTGCATGTACGCTCCGGCTCCGGATGGCG
>CAZQHA010000490.1:0-3562 GCA_964592795.1 uncultured Planctomycetaceae bacterium
CTACGTGCGGCCCGGGACGGCGCTCGACGACGAAGCGCTCGCGCGCGCGACGAGCGTGTACTTGCCCGACCAAGTGATCCCGATGCTGCCCGAGGAGATCTCGAACCACCTGTGCTCGCTCGTCGGCGGCCGCGAGCGGCTGGCGTACAGCGTGATCATGGTGTTCGACGCGGCCGGCAAGCGGCTCGACGCGCGCGTCGCGAAGAGCGTGATTCGGAGCGTGCGCCGCAACACGTACAAGGAGGTGCAGGCGCTGCTCGACGGCGAGAAGACGAGCGCCACGCGCGAGATGGCGCCGCTCGAGAAGTCACTCCGCGCGTTCGAAGCCTGGACCAAGGTGCAGCAGCGGCTCCGCGACGCGAAGGGCTCGATGCGTCTGGAGTCGCGCGAGAAGAAGTTCCAGTTCGACGCGCAGCACGAGGTGTCCGCGATCGTCGACGCGCCGCGCTACTTCTCGATGACGCTCATCGAGGAGACCGCGCTCGCGGCGAACCAGGCGGTGGGGGACCTGTTCCACGCACGCGGGCTGCCGACGATCTACCGCGTGCACCCCGAGAAGGATCCCGCGGAGATCGAGGCCGTCGCGAAGACGCTTGCCGACCACGGCATCCACGTGCCGAAGAAGGACCGGCTCACGGGGCGCGACATCGCGCGGCTGATCCAGGCCGCGCGCAAGAAGCAGAACGCCGAGGCGCTGATCCAGCGCATCATGGGCCTGATCGAGCGCGCCGTGTACGAGGTGCGCGACCGCGAGGACGTCGCGACGCACTTCGGGCTCGCGCGGCAGGCGTACCTGCACTTCACGTCGCCGATCCGGCGCTACCCGGACCTGACCGTGCACCGCTGGCTGTGGGCGGTCGAGAGCCGCGGGAGCGAAGCCGAGAGCGAGCTGAAGGCGCTGGAGCTCGTCGACGACCTGAACCAAGTCGCCGCGCACAGCTCCTTGCAGGCGCAGCTCGCCGAGATGGCCGAGGACGCCATCGGCGACTTGAAGGTGTGTCAGTTCATGGAGCCGCACATCGGCGAGAAGCTCGACGCGCGCGTGGTCCGCGTGTCGCCGGCGGGGCTGGAGATCCACCTCACGGCTTACAACGTCAGCGGCTTCCTGCCGGCGAAGATGCTGGGCGAGAAGAGCGAAGTGAAGGGTCCCGTGCTCGTGATCAAGGCCGGCAAGCGATCGCTCTCGTTCACCGAGGGTCACCCGATCGCGGTGAAGCTGAAGGACGTCGACTTCGTGCGCCTGCAGCTCATGCTGGAGCTCGCTTAGACCGCGCGATGGCTGCGACCCCGCGCGGATGGCAGTCTCCAGCGCTCGCACTGTCTCGCCCGCGCCGTTGTCCGACGATCGGATTCGATGGCCGCGGCAGCAGACGCGAGCGGGTCAAGCGCGGAGAGCGCGGAGAAGGAAGCTCCTTCCCCGTCGAGAAGGGCTTCGCTGACCTCTCGTGCGCGCTCCACCCTGGCCCGATCCTCTCCGCTCGCGGGCTCTCGCACGCTAGGGGATGCGGCGGTTCAGGAGCACCGCCACGTTGTTGGTGCTCCCGTTCGCCACGCAGAGGTCCAAGTCCGTGTCGCCGTCGAAGTCGCGGGCTGCGACCGAGCGGGGAGCTTGACCGCCGCTGGCGAAGAGCAGGGCGGGCGCCAGCGTGGCATCGCCGTTGTTCAGGAACAACGCGACGGTGGCACTCCCGTTGTTCACGACGGCTACGTCCAAGTCCATGTCGCCGTCGAAGTCGCCGCCCGCGATCGAGATGGGAAAGTTGCCGAGGCTGTCGTACATCACCGCGGCGGCAAACGTGCCGTTCCCGTTGTTCATGAGCACCGCGACGCTGTTGCCGCCGGCCAAGTTGTGCGCCACCACCAGGTCGTTGTCCATGTCGCCGTCGAGGTCGAACGCCGCGGCCGTGTAGGGAAACGTGCCACCGCTCGGGTAGGCGACAGCAGTCGCAAAGGTCCCATTGCCATTATTCAGGAGCACACCGATCGTGTCGTCCAGCGCGTTCGCGGTGACGACATCCAAATCGACGTCGCCATCCACGTCGCAGAGCGCGACCGACTGGGGGTGGATACCCCCGCTGCCGTGGAACGCGGCGGTCGCGAACGTGCCGTTGCCGTTGTTGAGTGACATGGCCATGGTGTCGTCGGAGCTGTTCGCGACGACGAGGTCATGGTCCAGGTCGCCGTCCAAGTCGCCGGCCGCGATCGCAAAGCGATTGCTGTCGGAAGTGCTGAACGACCCGCCGCCCACGAACGTGCCGGCGCCGTTGTTCAGGTGCAGCGTCGTGTTGCCGAGCTCGTTCACCACAGCCAGATCTTTGTCGAGGTCGCCGTCGAGATCGCAAGCGGCGATCCCGCGCGGATTGAGGCCCCCGCTCGCATAGCTCACGCTCGGCGAGAAGGTGCCACTGCCGTTATTCGGAAGCACCTCGAAGTCGTCGCTCCCTAGGTTCGACACGGCCAGGTCCTCGTCCAGGTCGCCGTCGAGATCGCAGGCTGTGATGAAGAAGGGCGACGAGCCCGCGGTGGCATACGTCGCGGCGGCGCTCGGGAATGTGCCGTTGCCGTTGTTCGAGAGCACACCCACCGCGTGCAAGCTGCCGGACACGGCGAGGTCCTGGTCCAAGTCGCCGTCCACGTCGCAGGGCGCGATCATGTAGGGATTGGTGCCACCGTTTAGGTAAGTCACGGCAGTCGCGAACGTGCCGTTGCCGTTGTTCAGGAGCATTGCCACGGTGTTACTGGTCGAGTTCGCGACCGCCAAGTCCAGATCCAAGTCGCCGTCCGCGTCGTAGGCCGCGACCGAGCGCGGTGCAGTGCCGGCGCTGGCGTAGGTCACCGCGGCCGCGAACGTGCCGTTGCCATTGTTGAGGAGCACCGCCACGTCGTTGGTGGTCAGGTTCGCGACGGCGAGATCCCGATCGAGGTCGCCGTCCACGTCGCACAACGCGACCGCGCTCGGGCCGGTTCCGCCGCTCGAGTAGCTCACCGCGGCCGCGAACGTGCCGCTGCCGTTGTTCAGGTACACCACCACGCTGTTGCCGGCGGATTTCGTCACGGCGAGGTCCTGGTCGAGGTCGCCATCCATATCGGCGGCCGCGATCGAGCTCGGTGTCCCGCCTCCGGTGGCGTAGGTCACGGCGGCGGCGAACGTGCCGTTGCCGTTGTTTCGGAATACCGCCACGCTGTTGCCGGTGGAGTTCGCAACCGCCAGGTCTTGGTCGAGGTCGCCGTCCACGTTGCATATCACGACCGAGACCGGTCCGTTGCCTCCGGTGCGGTAGGTTACGGCGGGCGCGAATGTGCCGTTGCCGTCGTTCAAGAGCACAGCGATGTTGTTGCTGGTCTGATTCGCCACGACGAGATCCAGGTCCGTGTCGCCGTCGAGATCGCGCGCCGCGACCGCGATGGGAAAAATGCCGCCGCTGGCGTACGTCACCGTTGTCGCGAAGTTGCCGCCGCCGGTGTTGAAGAGCACTCCAACGGTGTTGCTCCCGATGTTCGCCACAACCAGGTCCGCGTCCAAGTCGCCGTCCAGATCGCCCGCTGCGATGCCGCGCGTACC
>CAZQHA010000491.1:0-3557 GCA_964592795.1 uncultured Planctomycetaceae bacterium
GACCGACCTCTCGAGCGAACGTCCGATGGACCGGCTGCTCTGCGGCGACGTCGGCTTCGGCAAGACCGAGCTCGCGATCCGCGCGGCATTTCGCGTCGTCAGCGGCGGCGGCCAGGTCGCGGTCCTGGTCCCGACGACCGTCCTCGCGCAGCAGCACTTCGAGACCTTCCGCGAGCGGCTCGCGGACTTCCCCGTCGAGGTCGCGATGCTGTCGCGCTACGTGACCGGCGCGCAAGCGCAGGACGTGATCGAGCGCACGAGGGAAGGGCACGTCGACGTCCTGATCGGCACGCACCGCGTGCTGTCGAGCGACGTGACGTTCAAGCGCCTCGGTCTCGTGATCGTCGACGAGGAGCAGCGCTTCGGCGTGACGCACAAGGAGCACTTCAAGAAGATGCGCGCGAACGTCGACGTCCTCACGCTGACCGCGACGCCGATCCCGCGCACGCTGCACATGTCGCTCTCGGGCGTCCGCGACATCTCGGCGCTGACCGTTCCCCCGGCGGGCCGCCAGGAGATCGACACGAAGCTCGCGTACACCGAGGACGACGACCTGATCCGCGAAGCGCTGCGCCGCGAGAAGAACCGCGGCGGCCAGGTCTTCTTCCTGCACAACCGCGTCGACTCGATCCTCGCCACCGCGCGGCGGCTCCAAGACCTCGTGCCCGAGTGCTCGTACGCCGTCGGCCACGGCCAGATGAACGCGCGCGAGCTGCGCGACGTGATGGAGAGCGTGACGCGCGGAGACGTGGATGTCTTGGTCGCGACGACGATCATCGAGAGCGGGATCGACATCCCCGCGGCGGGAACGATCGTCATCGACCAGGCCGATCACTTCGGCTTGAGCGAGCTGCACCAGCTCCGCGGGCGCGTCGGCCGCGGGCCGAACAAGGCGCACTGCTACCTGCTCGTCGAGCGCACGAAGCCGCTGCGCCAGGACGCGCGCGAGCGACTCAAGGCGCTCGAGGAGATGACGCAGCTCGGCTCGGGCTTCGCGATCTCCATGAAGGACCTCGAGATCCGCGGCGCGGGCAACATCCTCGGCCCCGAGCAGTCCGGGCACATCGGTGCGGTCGGGTACGACATGTACTGCCGCCTGCTCAAGCAGACGATCGACCGCATGCAGTCACACGGCGCGGGCGAGCCGGAGGGCGAACGCGAAGCGCTCGAGGAGGGCGGCGTCGACATCGAGCTCGGCCTGCGCGCGTTCCTGCCCGAGGACTGGGTTCCCGAAGCGAAGACGCGCCTCGAGCTCCTGCGCACGCTGTCCTCGATCCAAAGCGACGCGGATGCCGAGAGGAGCCTGTCCACGATGCGCGACCGCTTCGGTCGCGTGCCGCCGGAAGCGCAGGCCCTCGTACGGTCGTTCCGATTGAAGTCAGCTCTCGAGCACCTGCGCGTGACGCGGCTCTCGTGGCGGCGCGGCTTCTACGTGATCGAGTTCCAGGATCGCGTCGCGCTCGAGAGCGGGCTCGACCTCTCGCGCGCCGACGTGCGGCTCCTGCGCACCGGGGTCGCGCACTTGACGATTCCGCCGAAGCACTCGGAGCCGGAGCAGGCGCTCGCGTGGTTCGAATCCCTATTGAAGGTCGTCCACGACGCTCCGACAATCCGCGCCGAGGTTGCACGATGACGTTCGCCGCGTTGTTCTTCGCCTGGATCGCGTCGCCGCTCGCGCAGGACGCGGCGGCGGCGAGTCCGCCGCCCTCCGAGGAAGGCTGGAAGGATCTCGACCGGGTCGTCGTGATCGTCAACGAGGACATCTTCACGTACCGCCGGCTCCAGCAGCAGCTCGTGAAGGCCAAGAACAAGCTCGGACTCGAGGGCAAGGACGCGCTGCAGCAAGCACAAGGCGAGATCCTCACGGCCGGCGTGCGGGAACGGTTGTGGATCCAAGCCGGGCTCGACCTCGGCGTCGATCCCGAGCAAGTGCAGCGGATGGCGCGCAACGAGCTCGAGCGGCTGGAGGAGCGCTTCGACGGCGTCGTCGGGCTCTCCGAGTACCTGAAGAGCCTGGGCATCGAGCCGACCGACGCGCGCGACGAGATCAAGGACATCGTCTACAAGGATCTCTTCGACGACTACACCACGGGGGATTCGCCGACCGCGATCGGGCGGCTCAGCCGCGACACGTTCGTGCGCCCCGGCCTGTGTCGCTTCCATTTTCGCAACGCGCTGGCGAGCCATCGCGACCTCGCGCAGATCGGCGGCAAGCCGCAAGAGGTCGTGCTGCAGTTCCTGATCGTGGATCCCAAGCACTTCGAGGACGTGGAAGCGGGGCGCGTGCTCGCCGACCAGCTGCGCGAGCGCATTCAGGCCGGCGAGGACATGGGCGATCTCAACGAGCAGTACGGAGGCGCGAAGCGCAACCGAGGCGTGACCGAGCCGTTCGACGAGTCACGGCTGGCGCTGGCCGATCCGTCGCTCGTCGCCTTCGTCCGCGACGCCCGGCCGGGCGACGTGTCGCCCGTCATGGAGTATCGCAAGGAGAACCTGTCGACGTGGCGGCTCGTACGGCTCGTCGATCGAACGCCCGGCGTGATCCCCGAATTCACGTCGCCGGAGGTCCAGAAGGCCCTGCTGAAATCGCTGAGCGACGGCCGGCGCGAGTACCGTCGCGACATGGCGTTCCGGCGCCTGATCAAGGGCTCGTACGTCTGGCCGCCGGAGCTCGCCGGAAACGCCAACCAAGCGCCGTGATGGGCCAGCGGCCGCAGCACGGCGTACCGATGGGGTGACCCGGCTCGCTCGCGAGCCGGGTCAGCACACGCGCCGGTGGAACGGCGTCATGAACTCGAGCACGTTCGCGCGATCGCGCGCGAAGCCCGGTAGCCCGCCCGTCGTCTCGGAGCGCACGTTGACCGTCGACGAGGGAATGCCTTCCGGCCCTTCGACGGTGATCGTGATCGTCGACGACCCGCACCAGATCGGCTGCTTGCGCGTGCACGTCAGCGTGAGGCGCTCGTCGTCCGCGCGCACGAGCTGCCAGCGCGACAGATCGCCGGCCATTGTCTTCGCCTCCTCGTAGATCCCCGACTTCGAGATCGGGACGCGCAGCGGCCGCAGGAGGAGGTGCGAGTTCGACTCGCTGGTGGAGCAGGATCCGCCCATCGATTGACGTACGTTTCGCGTGATCGACGCGCGCGCCGCGGGAGTCGGCGAGCGCGCGCCCGGACGAGGCTAGCGCGACTTCGCGACCGCGCGCGACAGCTGGCTCTTGTAGCGCGCCGCCGCGTTCTTGTGGATCACGCCGGTCTTCGCGGCCTTGTCGACCTTCTTCATCGCCTGCGCGAGCCCGCCCTTCGCGGCCGTCGCGTCCTTCGCGTCGATGACACGCTTCATCGCGCTCTTCATCGAGCTGCGCGCGGTCTTGTTGGCGGCGCGGGCCTCTTGGTTCTGGCGGTTGCGTTTCGCTGCTTGCTTGCTGTGGGCCATCGTTACTTGAACCGTTCCATCTTGGCGGCTACGTCGCGGTAGCCGATGTCGACTTCGAATATGCGGGCGTAGTGAGCGCGCGCGTCGGTCGCGTTGCCTTCGGTCTCCGCGAGCGCGCCGAG
>CAZQHA010000492.1:0-3557 GCA_964592795.1 uncultured Planctomycetaceae bacterium
AGAAGCGGGACGCCGAGCGCGCCGCCGAGCGCAAGCAGCAGGTCGGCAGCGGAGACCGCAACGCGCGCATCCGGACGTACAACTACCCCCAGAATCGATTGACCGACCACCGGCTGAACGAGAACTACTCGCTCGAGCAAGTCGGCGCCGGCAAGCTCGACCCGGTCTTGGAAGCGCTCCAGGCGAAGGACCGCGAAGAGCGCATCCGAAACCTGTGACGACGTCCGACGCGCTGCCGCAGCCGAAGACCGCCGGCGAGATGCTGGCGATGGCGCGCGCGTTCCTCGCGCGCAAGACGATCGGCGAAGCGCGTCTCGAGGCCGAGCTGCTCGTCGGTCACGCGCTCGGTCTCGATCGGCTGCAGCTCTTCATGCAGCTCGACCGCCCGGTCGGCGCGCGCGAGATCGACGCGGCGCGCGACCTGCTCGTTCGGCGCGGGCGGCGCGAGCCGGTCGCGTACATCACCGGCCGGCGCGAGTTCTACGGCCGGAGCTTTCGCGTCGGGCCGGGCGTCTTGATCCCGCGGCCGGAGACGGAGCTCCTCGTCGACCGCGCGCGCGAGCTCGCGAAGGGGCGCGGTCCGATCACGATCGGCGACTTCGGGACGGGCAGCGGATGCCTCGCGATCACGCTCGCGCTCGAGATCCCGGACGCGAAGGTCGTCGCGTTCGAGATCTCGCCCGCGGCCGTGCTCTGCGCGCGCGCGAACGCCGACGCGCTGGCAGCGCCGGTCGAGATCGTCGAGGGCGAAGGCTTCACGCGGCTCGACCAGCGCGCCGCCGGCGGCGAGCGGTTCGACGTCCTGGTCTCGAACCCGCCCTACGTGCTGGCGGAGGAGCGCGCATCGCTCGCCCCCGAGGTCCGCGAGCACGAGCCCGCGCTCGCGCTCTTCGCGCCGCCGGGCAACCCCGACCACTACGTGCGCGAGCTGTGCGCGCGCGCGCGCCGCGTCCTCGCGCCGGGCGGCGCGCTCCTCGTCGAGCTCGGCGCGAAGCAGGGGCCGCGCGCGCTCGCGATCGCGCGCGAAGCGGGGCTTTCCGCGGAGACGCGGCGCGACCTCGCGGGGATCGAGCGCGTGCTCGAGGCCGCGGTCTAGTCCGGACGGTGCGCGCGCGGCTCGACGCCCGCGCCGGTCGCCGCCACGTAGTCCTCGATGCACTTGCGATCGGTCTCGGCCAGATCGTGCAGGAAGACCGCCACTTCGTAGTGGTCGACCGCGCGCGCGATCTTCTCGCAGCGCACGACGGCTCCGGCGCCGCGGATCTTGCGCACGCCGTTCTTCACGTGGAGGTCCAGCGCGAGCTCGAGCACCGTCATCAGCGGGATCGGCCGGTCGAGGAAGAAGCACACGCCGGCGCGGCTGATGTCGCGCACGCGGGCTTCGCTCTTGCCGCCCTCGAGCGCGACGGTGATCGGCAGGTCGGCTCCGGCGCGCGCCCAGCGGCGGCGATCACGGCCCGGCCGCGCGGGCGTCTTGGGGTCGAGCGGTTGGGTGACCATCGGGCGCGCATCCTAGAGAACGACGTGCACCGTGGATAGACTCACGCGCACGGCGAGAGGAACGAGCGCAGCGAGGGAAGAAGCACATGGCGAGCTACAACAAAGTCATCTTGATGGGGAACCTGACGCGGGATCCCGAGCTCCGCTACACCGCGAACAACACGGCGATCTGCAAGTTCGGGCTCGCGGTCAACCGTCGCTTCAAGGACAGCCAGACCGGCGAGTGGAAGGAAGAGCCGACCTTCGTCGACGTCACGATCTTCGGCGCTCGCGCGGAGCCGTTCGCGCGCTACCACACCAAGGGCAAGCCGGCCTTCATCGAGGGCACGCTGCGCCTCGACACGTGGGAGGACAAGAACGGGGGCGGCAAGCGCAGCAAGCTCTACGTCGTCGCGGACACGAGGGAGTTCGTCGGACAGGGCGGGCGCGGCGAAGGCATGGGCGGCGGCGAGCGGCCTGCGAGCATGGGCGGCGCCGGCGCGCCCGGCGACGCGGGCGGGGGTCGCGAGCCCGAGTACCTGCAAGCGGACGACACGCCGTTCTAGACGGATGGAGCTCACCGTGCGCCTGTTCGCCGTCCTGAAAGAGAGGGCCGGTCGCGGAGAGCTCGTCCTCGCGGGCCTCCCCGACGATCTCGATCTGCGCGGCCTCAAGCGCGAGATCGCGCGCCGGCATCCCGAGCTCGGCGATCTGTCGAGCGTCGCCGCGGCCGTCGGCACGCGCTACGCGGCGGACGACACGCGCCTGCGCACCGGAGACGCGATCGCGCTCCTGCCCCCGGTGTCGGGCGGATGAGCGACCCGCTCGAGCAAGGCGTGTTCGAGCTGTCGAGCGCTCCGCTCGACGAGGCGCAGGCGCGAGCGCGCGTGCGCGCCGACGACTGCGGCGCGGTCGTCGTGTTCACGGGCTCGACGCGCGCGACGAACCGCGGTGAGCGCGTCGTGCGGCTCGAGTACGAAGCGTTCGAAGCGATGACCGGTCCGGAGATGGCGCGCATCTTCGCGCGGTGCCGCCAGACCATCGACGCATCGAACCTCGCCGACGCGGATCGCCGGCTGCGCATGCTCTGCCAGCACCGCGTCGGCGTCGTCGAGGTCGGACAGCCGTCGGTCGTGATCGCCGTCGCGAGCCCGCACCGCGCCGCGGCGTTCGCGGCGTGCCGCTTCCTGATCGACGAGCTCAAGAAGACGCTGCCGGTGTGGAAGAAGGAAGTCTACGCCAGCGGCCATCACTGGATCGGAGACCGGTCGTGATGCAGGTCACGCTCGTCCCCGTGACGGGCTTCCAGCAGAACTGCAGCGTGCTGCGCTGCTCGCGCACCGGACGCGGCGCGGTCGTCGATCCGGGCGGCGATCTCGACCGCGTGATGTCGGCGATCGCCGAGACGAAGACCGAGGTCGCGCTCATCCTCCAGACGCACTGCCACGTCGATCACGCCGGACAGACGGCGGCGATGAAGCGGCGCTTGAACGTGCCCATCGAGGGTCCGCACGAGGACGACCGCTTCTGGATCGAAGCGCTGCCGCAAGCGGCGGAGATGTTCGGTCTCGAGCCCGCGGAGACGTTCGAGCCCGATCGCTGGCTCGCCGGCGGCGACACGGTGCAATTCGGTCACGTCGTGCTCGAGGTGCGGCACTGCCCGGGCCACACGCCCGGGCACGTGATCTTCTTCGAGCGCGAGACGCGCATCGCGATCGTGGGGGACGTGCTCTTCAAGGGCTCGATCGGACGCACCGACTTCCCGCGCGGCGACTACGACACGTTGATCCGCTCGATCCGGGAAGAGCTCCTGCCGCTCGGCGACGACGTCACCTTCATCCCCGGGCACGGGCCGACGTCGACGTTCGGGGAGGAGCGGCGCACGAACCCGTTCCTCGTTCGCGCGTCGCGCGGGCGCTAGCTCGACGTCGCGGCGCGTTCGAGCGAAAACGATGGCGCCGCGCGAGATCGCGCGGCGCCATCCGAAAAGAGATCGGTCGGAATCAACCGATCATCACGGTTGCCAGTTCACCGTCAGCGCGTTCGACGTGTTGAGCGTCGCCGGCGTGCAGAACGCG
>CAZQHA010000493.1:0-3552 GCA_964592795.1 uncultured Planctomycetaceae bacterium
GATAGGCCATTTGTTCCGCAAATTGAGCAGGTGTGCTGGCGAGTCCATAGGGGTCGGTGTACGAGACCGGCGTGGGACAGCGCGTGCTCCCCCGCACCGCGCGCCGTTCCGAGGGCATCGACTGCATCGCGTGCCACATCCTTCCGGAGAGCGCCCCCGAGGCGCGCGGCGGCGGGCTCGTCGCGGGGACGATCGACGACCCCGATGCGGCGTGCCGCCCGGTCGCGGTGCGCACGCTCGGCAGCCCCGAGTACTGCGGCGTCTGCCACGACCAGCACAAGACCGTCGAGCAGTGGCGCTCGACCCGGTACGCGGCGCAAGGCATCGGCTGCGTCGAGTGCCACATGCCCTACCGCGACGGCGACCCGGCGAAGGGGCGCGATCACACGATGCACGGCGGACACGACATCGAGCTCGTGAAGAGCGCGGTCGCGCTGCGCGCTCGCCGCGAAGGAACGAGGTGCGTCGTCGAGGTCGAGAACGTCGCCGCCGGCCACCACTTCCCCACCGACGAGCGCTCGCGCGCGAGCGACGTGTTCTGGCGGCCGGCCACCGGGAATGCCGGCGCCTGGCGCCACCTCTACCGCTTCCGGAGTCCCTACCGCCACGAAGTCGACCTCGTCGACACGCTGCTGCCCGCGCACGAGACGAAGTCGATCGTCCTCGAGGATTCCGACGCGCACGGACCGATCGAGGTGGCGATCTTCTACAAGAGGACGCCGTACTGGACGGATCCGGCGAACCCCGATCCCGAGCGCGAAGCGGAGCTGCTCCACCGCATCATGCTGGCGCCGTGATCCGCACCGTTCTTCCGATGGCGAAGCCTTCACTGCACACGTCTCGTCTCTCGCTCGTCGCCTGGGTCGCCCTGATCGCTGCCTGCCGCGGCGCGCGGGCGCCGGACGCTCCCACGGCGCCGGCGAGGTCAACCGTCGATCCGACGCAGCACGAAGTCGTGCTCGGCACGCTCGCGGATTGGCGCGCGACGCTCGTGCTCGATCGAGGCGGCGTCGGAATCTGGACGGTGCAGCCGTACAAGATCTTTCCGCACTACGGGTGCCCGGAGCTCGTCGCGCTCGACGACGAGGGACGCTGCCACGTGATGTGGTCGTACAGCGGCAAGTGGACGCCCGCGACGACCGTCCACGACGGCGTGTGGCTGGGAGGCATCGCGCAAGCGGACCTCGACCCGCGCATCCCTGGGCGCGAGCTGTACGTGGGCTCGAAGAGCGGCAACGTGCACCAAGTCGTCAGCTACTCCGACACCGGGCTCGACCACCGCCGGATCGCGCAGCTCGACCGGCGGGAGGTGCACACTCTCGCCGCCGCGGACGCGTTGTCCGATCGACCGGGCGACGAGCTCATCGCGTTCACGAGCCCGGGCGGGATGTACGTCCTCGTCCCGCGCACGGATGGACTCGACGGCTTCGATATCCGCGCGAAGTACGACGTTCCCGGCCGCGTGCGCGACGCGGTCGTCTTGCCGGCTCGCGCGGGGGGGCCGGTCGAGATCGCGACCGTGTCGCGCGCGGGAACTCTCGACATCCTCGACTTCGGTGGGGGCGAGCCGCACTGGACCCCGGTGCACGCGCTCGCGATGGGGCGCGGTCGCGTCGCGCTGCGACCGCCGCGCGGGCAAGAGCCGCAGGTCCTCTACTCGACCGCGGACGACGGCACGATCTGGCGTCACGAACGCGGCGCGACCGCTCCCTGGAAGAACGAGCTCGTGTACGCCGGCCCGCAAGGTCCGCGCGGCATCGCCGCGGGACGATTCGACGCCGATCCGAGCGTCGAGACGATCGCGATCTTCGGCTACAGCGGGCGCGTCGAGCTCTTGAAGCGCGTGGGAGACGCCTGGCAAGTCCAGACGATCTTCGAGGATCGCGACAAGGGGCACTGGATCGCCGCCTGCGAGGTCGACGGCCGCAATACGACGGATGAGATCGTGTGCTCGGGGTACGGCGGTCGCATCGTGCTCCTGAGCCGATCGCCGGGCGTCGGTTTGAAGGACGTCCCGAGCGACGCCGCTCGCTAGCCGCGCGAGCTCACATCCACAGCTCGGCGTCGCCGTCCTTCTCGCGCACGCGGTACACGGTCGCGCTCTTGCACTCCATGTTGACCGACTTCCCGGTCTTCGGGTCGAACTGGTAGTTGTGCAGCGGGCACATCAAGTACTTGCCTTCGTGCAGCGGTCCGTCACTGATGCGGCCGCCTTCGTGCGGACACAGCGCGTCGACCGCGCGCAACGCGCCTTCGACGCGACACAGCACGACCTGCTTGCCGCCGGACAGGATGTCGCCGACGTCGACCTTCTTCGACTGACCTTCGGGTAGCTTGCCGACGCCCTTGATCAGGATCGGACGGCCGCGCAAGAGATTCCTCAGAGCGTCTAGCATGAGCTCGATCGTATCATCCCGCGGATGAAGCCCGTCCTGTGCGTCGACCTCGTCGGCCTCACGCCGCGAGCGATCGGCGAGCGCACGCCGCACCTCGCCGAGCTCGCGCGCTCGGGCGCGTTCGCGCCGATGACCACGGTGCTTCCGGCCGTGACGTGCAGCGCGCAGGCGACGATGCTGACGGGCCTTGCGCCGAGCGCGCACGGCGCGGTCGGCAACGGCTGGCTGGCGCGCGAGAGCGGCGAAATCGCATTGTGGCGCCAGGCGAACGCGCTCGTGTCGGGCGAGAAGATCTACGAGGCGGCGAAGAAGCGCGACGGCTCGTTCACGTGCGCGAAGATCTTCTGGTGGTGGAATCTCGGCGCCGCGGTCGACTGGTCGATCACGCCGCGGCCGTTCTACCCCGCCGACGGCCGCAAGATTCCCGCCGTGTACTCGTGGCCGACTTCGTACGCCGAGGAGCTCGAGCGGAAGCTCGGCAAGTTCCCCTTCTTCGACTTCTGGGGACCGAAGTCGGGATTGCCGTCGAGCCGTTGGCTCGCCGACGCCGCGATCGCGACGATCGAGAAAGAGCGGCCGACGCTGACGATGGTCTATCTCCCCCACCTCGACTACGACTTGCAGCGCTTCGGTCCCAACGACCCGCGCGCGCAGCAAGCGCTGGCCGACATCGACCGCGTGTTCGGCGACCTCGCGGCGGCGGCGCGCACGGCCGGCGTCGAGATCGTCGTCGTCAGCGAGTACGGCCTGACCGATGTCGATCGGCCCGTGCACGTGAACCTCGCGCTGCGTGAAGCGGGGCTGCTCGTCGCACGCGCCACGCCCGCCGGTGAAGTGCTCGATCCGTTCGGCAGCGAGGCCTTCGCGCTCGCGGACCATCAAGTGGCGCACGTGTACACGCGCTCTCTGACGGCCAAGCAGCGCGCCGCCGCCGTGTTGAGCAAGCTGTCCGGCGTCGAGCGCGTGCTCGACGGCGACGAGAAGCGCGCCGCGGGCCTCGATCACCCGCGCGCGGGCGATCTCGTCGCGGTCGCAGCGCCGAAGGCGTGGTTCACCTATTACTACTGGCGCGATCCGGCCGCCGAGCCCGACTTCGCGCGCACGGTCGACATCCACCGCAAGCCCGGCTACGACCCCTGCGAGCTGTTCGTCGATC
>CAZQHA010000494.1:0-3551 GCA_964592795.1 uncultured Planctomycetaceae bacterium
GCTGGCCGGCTTCGCGGCGATCACCTACTCGGAGCGAGCGAGCGGCGCGGTCACGGTGCACATGAACGGGGCGCTGCTCGTAGGGGAATCGCGCAGCTACGCGCTGAACGCCACGATCACGCCCGAAGGCGCGTCGACGATCACGATCGAGAACCACCCGCGGTCGCTCGAGGTGAAGGGCGGCAAGCTCGGCGGGCTCCTTCGCCTGGGCGAAGAGTTCGTGCCGAGCCTCGCGTCGAAGCTCGATCTTCTCGCCCGGAACCTGATCCTCGAGACGAACCGCGCGCACAGCACCGGCGTTCCGAGCGACGGTGCGTTCCATGCGCTGACCGGCGCCTACGCGGTCCAGGACAAGGACGGCGACGGCTCGCGGACCGACGAGCTGCTCGCGAGCTCCGGCTTGCCGTTCGACGTGGAGCGCGGGCGCCTCTACGTCAACGTCACCGACGAGTCGTCGGGCGCCGTGACGACGCACGCGATCGTCGTCTATCCGGCGCAGACCACCGTCGGGGACCTGATCGGTCAGCTCAGCGCGATCGCACACATCGACGCCGGGCTCGACAGCACCGGGCGCATTCAGATCACATCGGAGTCGGGCTACGGATTCGACTTCAGCCGCCGGCTGAACACGGCTCCCGACGCCGCGGGAACCTTCGGCGGCGGCGCGGCGACGCTCGGGACGAGCATCCCCGGACCGTTCAACCTCTCCGACGGCGACACGCTGTCGCTCACGGGTCCGAACGGCACGGTGAACGTCACCTTCGACGACGCCGACTTCGTCGACATCGACCAGGCCACGGCCGAGGAGATCGCCGCGGTCCTCGAATCGAATCCCGCGTTCGCGGCGAGCGGCTTGTCCGCGGTCGCCGTCGGCGACCGATTGGTCGTGCAGACCGACGCGCAAGGCGCAGCGGCGGGCTTGACCGTGAACGGCGGGACGAGTCTCGCCGCGTTCGGATGGTCGGCTGCTCAGGTCGCGACGGGACGAGACAACGCGGTCGAGGTCACCGCGAGCGGCACGTACACCGGCACCGTCAACGAGCAGTACACGTTCGTGCCGACGATGGACGGCACGATCGGCACGACGCCGGGACTCCAAGTCGCGGTGTACGACGCGAGCGGCGCGCAAGTGGCGCTCCTCGACGTCGGTGAAGGCTATCAGCCCGGAACGTCCCTCGCGCTGCCGTCGGGACTCGCAGTGAGCTTCGGCTTCGGCTCGGTCTCGTCGAGCTCGAACCACGCGTTCAGCCTGAACGCGCTCGCGGATTCGGACACGAGCGACGTGCTCGTCGCGCTGGGTCTCAACGCGTACTTCACCGGCACGAACGCGTCGGACATCGGCGTGCGCGACGACATCGCGCGCGATCCGTCCGCCATCGCGTCGACGCAGAGCGGGGAAGCCGGCGACAACGCGACGATCAAGGACATGCTCGCCGCGTTGAACGGGGATGCCGCGGGCCTCGGC
Source organism: uncultured Planctomycetaceae bacterium (assembly GCA_964592795.1). Classification (GTDB taxonomy): domain Bacteria; phylum Planctomycetota; class UBA1135; order UBA1135; genus JANLUN01. Next base: position 1,466 of record CAZQHA010000494.1, read on the forward strand.
GACGTCGCGATCGGCGCGTACTGGGGCGACACGGTGTCGGGCCTGGGCTTCGAGATCGAGGCCGCGGAGAGCGCGCGCGAGGTCGACCAGTTCCTGCTCGACAGCCTGACCGCGCGGCGCGACGAGATCTCCGGCGTCAACGTCGACGAAGAGCTCGTCGACATGATCCGGTTCGAGCAGGCGTTCGCCGCCGCGTCGCGCTACATCGCCGTCGTCAACGCGACGAACGACGAGATCTTGAACCTCCTGTGACGAGCCACGTGTCATGACCGTACGGCCGACTCAATCCTCGAACTTCTCGCTCGTGAAGCAGGGCCTGGGCTTCAATTTGCTCAAGCTCGTGCGCGCGCAGGAGCAGCTCTCCTCGGGCAAGCGACTCTTGCGCGCGTCCGACGACGCATCCGGCGCGGCGACCGCGCTGTCGCTGCGGCGACAGAGCGGCGACATCGAGCGCTTCAAGGCCGCCGTCGCTTCGAGCCGCCCGGTGCTCGACGCGAGCGTTTCCGCACTGACGAGCGCCGGGGAGGCGATCTCGAACGCGCGCGAGATCGTGATCCAGGGCCTGAACGGCACGTTGAACGACAACGACCGCGGCACGCTCGCCCGCGCGATCGAGCAGATCCGCGGTCAGATGCTCGAGCTCGCGAACTCGAGCTTCGACGGGCAGCATCTCTTCGCCGGCACGAGCACCGACGCGCCGGCGTTCGCCTCGTCCGACGCGCACGGGCTCACGCGCGTGGCCTACCAAGGCAACGCGGCTTCGCGCAGCGTCTCGGTCGGCCACGGCGCCGACGTCGACGTGTTCGTCGCCGGCTCGGAGCTCTTCGGGAAGTTCGAAGCCGCCGGAGCGCGATACGTCGGCTCCACCGGCGTCGCCGCCGGTCAGAGCGCCGACGAAGGCGCCGGCTACCAGTACATCGTCGTCCGGCACGACGCGACGAACGCGACGCTGGGCTCGGGTCTCGCGCTGGCGAACGGCGGAGCGGACGACACCTTGCTCGGCGATCGAGCGCTCGTCGTCGACGCGACGGCCGGGACCGTGCGCCTGGGGAACGGGACGGCCGTCGCCTTGCCGTCGCCGACGGATCCCGGCGCGGCCGACTTCGTCGTCACCGACGAGCACGGCGCAACGCTCCACCTCGACTTCACGGGGTTCACCGGTGCGGGCTTCTCCGGCACGGTCAGCGGCGCCGGATCGATCTCGCTCGACGGATCGACGTTCACCGCGATCGACTTCAACGAGGACGACCTCGAGCTCACCGACGCGGCGACGGGTGCGACCGTTCACGTCGACGGACGCGGGATCGTTCGCAGCGGGACCGATCTCGTCACGTTCTCGGGCACCGTGAACGTGTTCGACGTGTTGCAAGGCATCGTCGACGACCTCGACAACATCCACGAGCTCGACGCCGACGAGCTCGCGGCGCGGCTGACCTCGCGCCTGGCGGAGCTCGATCGCAACCGCGAGAACCTGCAGACGGGCGTCGGAGCGATCGCGGCGCGCAGTCAGCGCCTCGCCGACGCCGACGCGCGCCTCACCGACGTCGACCTCCATCTGAAGTCGATGCTGTCGAACGTCGAGGACGCCGACCTTTCCTCCGTCGTGCTCGAGCTCACGCGCGCCGAGCAGACGTTGCAAGTGACGCAGGCCGCCGGCGCGCGCCTGCTCGGGACCACCCTTCTGAACTACCTCAACTAGCCCCATGACCGAGAACCAACCGATCCACAGCGGTACGATCCGCGTCGGCGCGACGCCGACGTCCAACCCGCCGAGCTCGTCGAGCGCGGCCAACGGCGCCGCGTTCCAGGCGCTGATCGAAAAGCTCGAGGCGCAAGCGCGCGAGCTCGAAGCGGAGAGCGCGAAGGTGAACGGGCCGAACGATCTGGCTCAAGCCGTCGATCACGCGCACGCTTCGCTGCAGGAAGCACTCTCGCTCAGCGAGCGACTGCTCGAGGCCTATCGCGCGTCGATGCACGCGCCGAGCGCGACCAAGGAGGTCTCGTGAGCCGTGTCGGCAGCGCGACGCGCTCGGCACGCGAGCTGATCCAGCACGTGCTCGGCGAGGAGCGCGATCTCGCGCGCGAG
>CAZQHA010000495.1:0-3549 GCA_964592795.1 uncultured Planctomycetaceae bacterium
GAGCTCGGCCAGCGCGCGCTCGCGGAGCTCCCGCGCGCGGCTCTCCCCCGCCAGCGCGGGATCGCGCAAGTGGTCCAGCGCCCGCGCGTGCTCTCCGGCCGAGATCGCGCGCCGCGCGCGATGGAGTGCGAGCCGGCGGCGCACGAAACTCGGCCAATGGAAGGGCATCGGGCGCCCTTTCGGTGCCCCGGACGGAGGATTTCGCGCCTCAGGTGGCCGCGATGACGCCGCCGCCGGTGTCCCGCGCGGACTGGAACGCGTGCCGCGCGCGTTCGTAGAGGTCCTCGCGACGGCGGATCTCCGGATGCGGGCAGGACGAGATTCCGACCGAGAGGATCACGGGGTCGCCGACGAGGTCGACGAGCTTCTTCCGCTGCGCGAGCTCGCCGACACGGCGCGCCATCACGCTCGCGCCGTCGGGTCCCGTGTTCGGGAGCAGGAACAGGAACGAGGTCTCGTCGAAACGCCCGAGGATGTCCGTGTCGCGCGAGGTCTCGAGGAAGATGCCGGCGAGCTCGCGCAGCGCGTTCTCGTCGACTTGTCCTTCGAACCCGAGCATCACGCACGACAGCGGCTGCCCGAAGCGGCGCGAGCGCTTGTACTCCTCGTCGAGCTTGTAGTTGAGGAAGGCGTAGTTGAAGAGGCTCGTCTCCGGATCGGTCAGCGCGGAGACGAGGTTCTCGTCGGGCGCGCCCGAGATGTCGGTCAGGAGATCGACGGGAAGGATGGCGTCCTCGTTCTCGAGCCCGCGCCGATCGCGCATGAGCTCGGGCGCGGCGCGTTCGTTCGCGGCGATCGATTCGCGCACGCGGCTCGGCACGAGCGGCCGCTGGAGCACGCCGGTCGCTCCGCAGAAGCGCGCGATCGATTCGGCCAGGTCGTTGCCGTGGTCCGTGACGACGAACGTGCGGCAGCGCGTCTGGCCCGCGAGCTTGCGGCACGACTCGTACACGTTGCCGCTGCGCAGCCAGCTGTCGATCAAGATCACGTCGCCGGGCGCGGGCGGCCGCGCGAGGAGCTCGGCGACCGAGGGCACGCTCGCGATCTCCCAGCCGGCCATCGTCTGCACGGCCGCGCGAGCGGAAGCCATCAGCGACTCGTCGGTGGTCACAACGCGGATCGTTCGCAGTCCGTCACCCATCGTTCGTCCTCTCCCGTGGCCTTCGTGTGAGCTTCTCAAATCGCCGCGCTCCCGATCAACAGATCGGCAGCTTCGGCTCCGCGCTCAACTCGCGAGCTCGCGGATCCATTCGTCGGGGATCTCGTAGTTCGCGTACACCGACTGGACGTCCTCGTTCTCCTCCAGCGTCTCGATCAGCTTGAGGATCTTGCGCGCGTCCTCCTTGTCCTCGACCTTGACCGTCGTCTGCGGCACGTAGCCGATCTCGGCCGAGACGAGCTTCAGCCCCCGCGCTTCGAGCGCGGTCTTCACCGCCAGGAAATCGCCCGGCGGCGCGACGATCGTCGCGATGTCGCCTTCGAGGAGCACGTCGTCGGCTCCCGCCTCCAGGCCCAGCTCGATCAGCGCGTCCTCGTCGCGCTCGGCGCGCTCGGCGACGAACACCGAGCGGAAGTCGAACATGAAGGACACGGAGCCCGGCGCGCCGATGTTGCCCGCGCTCTTGTCGAAGATGTGCCGGATGTCGGGCGCCGTCCGCGAGCGATTGTCGGTCAGGCAGGTGACCATGATCGCGACGCCGCCCGACGCGTAGCCCTCGTAGGTCAGCTCCTCGAAGCCGTCGCCGCCCTTCTCGCCGGCGCCGCGCTTGATCGCGCGCTCGATGTTGTCCTTCGGCATGTTCGCCGCGCGCGCCTTCTCGACCGCGTACTTGAGCTTCAAGTTCGAGTCGATGTCCGGCCCGCCTTGCCGGACGGCGGAGATGATCGCGCGCGAGAGCTTGCTGAACGCGCGCGCGCGCTTCTTGTCGACGGCGCCCTTGCGGGCCGCGATGTTCGCGGAATGAGAGTGACCGGCCATGGCGATCGATGGCGACCCGGCGACGAGACAGCGGGCGCCTCGCGCGCGGGGGTCTAGCGCTTCGAGAACTGGAAGCCCCGGCGCGCGCCGCGGCGGCCGAACTTCTTGCGTTCCTTCATCCGGCTGTCGCGCGTCAGGTGCCCGTTCTGGCGCAGCACGTCGTCGAAGCCGGGATTCACGCGCTTGAGCGCGCGCGCGAGGCCCAGCATGACGGCCTCGGCTTGGCCCGCCGGCCCGCCGCCGCGAACATTGCAGAAGACGTCGTACGTGCCGAGCGTCTGCGTCGCCTTGAGCGGCTCCTGCGTGCGCATCTGCGATTGCAGCGTGCGGAAGAACTCGTCGTACGGACGTCCGTTGACGAGGAACCCGCCCGCGCCCGGCTTGATGCGCACGCGCGCGACGGCGGTCTTGCGGCGTCCCAGGCCCCAGGTGAATTGAGCGGCGGTCATGAGCGGATGGTGTCGACCTTCACGGGCTTCTGCGCGGTGTGCGGATGTTCGGGACCGGCGTAGATCTTCAATCGGCGCTGCATGTCGCGCCCGAGCGTGCTCTTCGGGAGCATGCGCTTCACGGCCAGGCGGACGATCTCGGTCGGCTGGGTCGTGGCGAGCTTCTCGAACGACACGAGCTTGCGGCCGCCCGGATAGCCGGAGTAGTGCGCGTACTCCTTCTGGAGCGCCTTCTTGCCGGTCGTCTTGACCTTCTCGGCGTTGATCACGATCACGAACGCGCCGTTCATCTCGCTGGCGGTGTAGTTCGGCGTGTCCTTGCCCATCAAGTTCATCGCGATCTGCGCGGCGAGGCGCCCGAGCGTGTGCTGGGACGCGTCGTAACAGATCCATCGCTCGGCGAGCGTGGCGGAACGGACGTGTGTCGTGCTCATGAGTTACTGCCGTCGGCGATCGCCGACGGCGAGGCAGGCCCCGGAGATCGGGGGTGAGAAAGGTATCGGGGCGGCGCCCGCCCGGCAACGGCTTTCTCGGTCAGTCGAAGCCCACGAGGCGCAAGTAGACGCTCCCCGGCCCGGTCCCGCGCTCCAGCCGCGCGATCAGGATGCTCGGCCCCTGCGGCAGCCCGCTCGCGAGCCACCCCGGCGGTCCCTCGGCACCTGCGTCGAGCGCGGCGGGGAGCGGAGCCTCGAGCGACCACGGACCGTGCGCGCGCCAATCCCCTCCCTCGCGCAGCCAGGCCGACTCGATCGCGGCGAACCGGTTCGACCCTCGATCGATCCGCCGATCGCCGGGCACGAACCGCGCGACGCGATACAGCTCCACGCCGGATGCGGAGACCTCGAAGGGCGCGTCTTCGTCCAACCGGCCGCGCCACGCGAGGCGCGCGGCCGGCGGCGCCGATTCGATCGACGAATCGGCGAGCGGTGCGCTCACCTCGAGACGATCCGCGGCGCCTTCGACTTCGAGCCACAGCGACGCGCTCGAATCTCCTTCGAGGATCGTGACGTGCCGCTCGAAGTCGCTCACGCGCACGGGCGCGAGCGACGCGACGCCCGCCGCGCCGACCCCGGCGACGAGGAGCGCGGCGACCCCGCGGCGCGCGAGGCCGAGCACGCCGAC
>CAZQHA010000496.1:0-3546 GCA_964592795.1 uncultured Planctomycetaceae bacterium
GACTCCGGGTCGCGCGCGACGATCGCGCCGTCGACGCACGCGGTGTCGGCGGAGCTGCCCGGACGCGCGAGGACGATCTCGTCTCCGGGCTTCAATCCGAGCTTCTCGGCGACCGCGGGACCGAGCAGCGCCTCGCGCTCGGCCGCGTCGCGATCGAGCGCGCGTCCGTCCGCGATGCGCACCGCGTCGATCCGCGCCAGCCCGTCCGCGTCGAGCCCGAAGAGCCGCGCGGTCGTCGCGTCGGCGCGCGCGTCGCGCCGCACGACGACGTCGTGCTGGAAGAACGCGGACACGCCGGCGACGCCGGGCATGTGCGAGAGCTCCGCGCGCGGATCCTTGACCTGGCTCGACGGACGCACCTCGAGCGCGGGCTTCCAGTCGACGAGGCCGGGCAGCGAGAGACCGAGCACCGTGTTGTGATCGAGCGTGAACACGCCGACGACGGTCGCGACTCCCAGCGCGACGCCCGCGACCGAGAAGACCGTTCGCGAGCGGCGCTGGCGCAAGCTGCGCCCGGCGATCGTGCGCGCGAGCGACATCAGATGTGGAGCGCGGCGAGCGCGGCGTGGACCGCGTCGACCGCGATCCCCGGCCCCCGCAGCACCGGCTCCGCGGCCAGCTCGCCGTCGACGAGGAACAGCACGCGGTCGGCGAACGTCGCGTCGCGCGGGTTGTGCGTGACGAGCAGCGCGGAGCGGCGATCCTCGTCGACCGCGCGACGGAGGAGCTCCATCACCTCCAGGCCCGCCTTCTGCGACAGGTTGCCGGTCGGCTCGTCGCACAGGAGCAGAGGCTGCCCGCCCGCGAGCGCGCGCGCGATGGAGACGCGCTGCATCTCGCCGCCCGACAATTGATGCGGGAACGCGCTGCGCCGCGCGGTGAGCCCCACGCGCGCGAGGAGCGCGTCGAGCGCTGCCTCCTTCTCTTCCGGACGGCCGCCGGCGATCGCGATCGGCAAGCCGACGTTCTCGAGCACGGTCAGGTTCGGCAGCAAGTTGAAGAACTGGAACACGTACCCGACGGTCTTGCGGCGCGTGAGCGTGCGCTCGTCGGGCGAGAGCGTCGAGAGATCGACGCCGGCGAGCCGCACGGAGCCCGACGACGGCTCGTCGAGACCCGACATCAAGTGCAGCAGCGTCGACTTGCCCGATCCGCTCGGGCCCATGATGCACACGAACTCTCCGGCCGCCACCGAGCACGACACTCCGCGCAAGATCGCGCCTTGATCGTGCACCTTGTACAGGCCTTGCGCTTCGACGATCGCGTCGTGCGCGCGCACCGTTGCGCTCGTCACGGCGTGTCGCGCTTCGCTCGTTCCCATGCTTCGATCAAACTGGATTCGGAGAGCTCCGCCAGCGGACGGCCGACCGATCGCTCCATCGATCGGAAGCGCGCTTCGAATCGACGCACCGCGTCCCGCGCGAGCTTCTCCGGATCGAGCGAGAGGTACGTCGAAAGAAACGCGGCCGCGAGCAGCACGTCGCCGAGCTCGTGCTCGACGGCCGCGCGCTGCGCGGCGCTCGCCGGCGCGTTCGCGTCGAGGTCGAGGCCCGAGCGCGACAGCGCTTCACGCAGCTCGACGTTCTCTTCGCCGAGCTTCGCCAGCGCGCCGGCGACGTTCGACCACTTGAAGCCCGCCGACACGGCCTTGCCGCACATGCGGTGAGCGCGCTGCAGCGCGGGGAGCGCGGCCGGCACTCCGGCCAGCGCGCTCGAATCCTCCGCTTTCGACGCGCGCTCCTCCTTCTTGATCGCCTCCCAGTTCTTCACGACCTCGTCGGCGGAATCGACCTCGACGGATCCAAAGACGTGCGGGTGACGCCGCACGAGCTTGTCCGCGATCGCCGCCGACGCCGTCGCGAGGTCGAAGCGCCCCGCTTCCTCCGCGATGCGGCAGATCATCGCGACCACCATCAGGAGGTCGCCGGCTTCCTCCGCGATCTCCGCGTCGCCCTTCGTCTCGATCGCTTCGACCGCTTCGTGCGCCTCCTCGACGAGGTGCGGCGCCATGCTCGCGATCGTCTGCTTCTTGTCCCACGGACAGCCGTCGGGCGCGCGCAGGCGGTCCACGATCGCGATCAGCCGCGCGAAGGCGGCTGATCTGGGGTCGGTCGCGGCGACGGGCTCGAAGTCCATGCGCAGAGGATGCCCGGCGCGCGCCGGAACGGGAAGCGCCGAATCAGTCCTTTGCCTTCTCGGCGGGAGCCTCGGGCTTCTGCGCGGACTTCTCGGCCGCAGCCTTCGCGCGGCGTTCATTGTCGCGCGCGGCCGCAGCGTCGACTTCGCGCATCATCGCGACCAGGCTCGCGACCTCCGGCGCGAAGCTCGTGATCATCAACGTGGACGTGTTGCCGACCGGGATGAGCTGCTGCACCTCGCCGTTCGTGAACATCGAGCGCATCGAGTTCGCGATCGTGCGCACGTCGGTGTTCGGCAGATCGACCGACGTCGTGACGAGGAACGCCGGATGGCGTGACCACTCGCCCAGCGACTCGAGCGGCACGAGCACGGCGCGAGGACGCAGCGCGGGGGTTTGAACGTTCGTCGAGTACAGCGCGAGCATGCGCGGTTCGCGGTCGCTGAGGCGGCTGAGGACGAAACCGTTCTGCACGAGCATGGTTTCGACGACGAAATAGACTTCCGCCGGCGGGACATCGATCGCGCGGTTCAGTCCGACGGCGGTCGACTGCAGGATCTGCCGCGCCCCTGGATCGATCAGGAGGGACTCACCGGTGACGCGGCTGAACTCCGTGGTGAGCTCGGCCAGCGTCATCGACGATTCGGCGGTCGCCGCGGGGAGCTTCAGACCTTCCTTGGGCGTCGGAAACAGCTGCGGGCGCGATTGCAGGGACTGCGCGGGCGATTGAACGCCCGCCGTCGGAGTCAGGAAGCATCCGGTCGGGAGCGCGAGAGCGAACAAGAGTGCGAGTTGCATGGGTGACCTCATGAGTGCGAGGGTTCGAAAGGCGGCGCGGTAGACGCGACGAGACTTCGCGTCTTCCCGGCGCTTCGCTACAGCGCGTACGGCAGCGGGTCGCGCTTGCCCGCCTCGGAAAACCCCTGACGCCGCAACGCGCACGCATCGCATCGGCCGCACGCGAGCACCGCGTCACCACGCGCGACCGGGTCGTAGCACGTGTGCGTCAGACCGAGGTCGACGCCGAGCTCCACCGCGCGCCGCACGATGTCGGCCTTCGTCATCGAGAGCAGCGGCGCGTGCACCTTGTACCTCTCGCCCTGCTCGGGCACGCGCTCGCCGCGCTCCGCGCCCGCGGCCGTCGCGAGCGCGGCCAGCGCCTCGAACGCCGCCAGGAACTCCGGCCGGCAGTCGGGGTAGCCCGAGTAGTCGATCGCGTTGACGCCGATGAAGAGGTCGCGCGCGCCGACGACTTCGGCGTAACCGAGCGCGAGCGACAGGAAGATCGTGTTGCGCGCCGGAACATAGGTCGCCGGCACTCCCTCGCCGATCGCGTCGCGCGGTCGATCCTTCGGCTCCTCGATCCCTTCCCGGGCATCGCCGAACATCCGGGCTGCGGCCGGGTTGTT
>CAZQHA010000497.1:0-3545 GCA_964592795.1 uncultured Planctomycetaceae bacterium
AGCAGGGGCTCGACGCTGTCATAGGGCGCCGGCGCGTGCACGCGGAGCTCGCCGGCGCGCGCGCGCACCTCGAGGTCCTCGCCGCCGAGCTCGCGAAGGACCCCGACATCGCCGCGGCCGCGCCCTCGGTGCCGCCGTTCACGGCGCTGATCGACGCGCTGGAGGCGCAGCGCGAGAAGGCCGAGGACGCGGTCGCCGACGAGCTGTTCGAGCAGGCCGCGGGGTTCGCGCCCGGCCGCTTGAGCGCGGCCAGCCTGACGCGCTTCGTCGACGTCGATTGGATCGCGAGCCTCCTGCGCTGGGACGCGGCGCGCCACGCGCGCTGGCTCGCCACGCGGCGCGAGAGGTACGAGCGCGAGCTCGAGATGCTCTCCGCGCCGCGCATCCTCTCGCACGTGCAATCGGAGTCCGACGTCGAGCTGCGCGCGGAGCGGCTCCTGTCCGAGATCGCGGACCTCTACCGCCCGCCGTTCGAGGATCGCCGGCGCGCCGGAGATCCGCCGCCGCCGTGGCAGGAGCAGGACGAGCTGTGCGTGCTCTCGGAGTTCGAGACGCTGTTCGCCTCCTCGACCGACGCGTCCGATCTCTTGCCGCGCGGACCGGTCTTCGCGCTCCAGGACGAGGAAGTGCGCGCGGTCGCCGCCGACCTCGAGGATCCCTGGCTCGCGGTCGGGATGATCGCGGAGCTCTCCGACGTCGGAGCGATCGATCCCGAGGTCGCCGCGACGGCGGACGAGAGCGCTGCGCGCTGGCGCCGCTTCTCGGAGTCGGCCCGCGGCTTCGAGAGCGAGGGAGCGCAGCGCGAGATCGTCGCGCTCCTCTCCGCGCTCGAGCGGCGCTTCGTGGCGGCGTGCGACGCCGTGGTCGAGGGGTTGTCGGCCGCGCACAGCTCCGACGGCGTGCTGCCGGCGCGACTGGCCCTCACGGAAGAGCGCGTCGACCGCGCGCTGCAGCAGGAGAAGTTCGTGCTGCGCGACAAGTCGAGCCGTCCGGTCGTGCTCTCCGCGAAGCCGAGCTACGCGCTCGTGCACCTCGTCGAGCGGCATCCCGATCGCTACCGCGGCTTCGAGGTGCGCGAGACCACGAAGCGCGTCGCGACGGCGCACGACGGCGACGGCGTGCCGGTCGCGCAGCTGATCGTCGGCCGCGTGCGACGGCCCTCGCTCGCCGATCTCTTCTCGCAGGTCCGCGACGAGAAGCGCCTCCAGTCGCTGCAGTACAAGGTGCTGCGCACGAGCGCGGACGAGCGCGAGATCCGCGACCTGACCGCGCGGCTCTACCGCGCGGACGAGCTGACCGGCTCGTCGGGGGTCGAAGCGTACTTCGACCCGGAGCTGCGCGGTCGCTTCGGCTACCGCGAGTCGGACGGGCGCGGCCGCCGCTCCGCGGACGACGGGCTCTTCCAGCCGGCGGAGGACGGCCAGGACGTCGAGCTCTCGATCGATCTCGACCTGCAGCTCGCGGCGCAGTCGACGCTCGCGCATCCGCGACTGCCGAGCGATCCGCAGACCGATCGCGTGTGGTTCGAGCATCCGGTCGGAGCGATCGTCCTGATCACGCCGCAGGGCGAGGTGCTCGCCGCGGCGTCCGAGCCCGCGCGCGAGGACCTTCCGCCCGCGCCCGGCCGCGCCGGCGCGCGCGAGGTCGTGCGCGAGCGCGCGCTGCAACGGCCGACGTTCAACCCGCCCGGCTCGGTGTTCAAACCGTTCGTCGCCGCGTACGCGCTCGATCGCATGCAGTTCGATCCCTCCACGCGCTACACGTGCCTCCCGATCGACGACGGCGGACCGGGGTACGCCGACCTGCACTGTCACTCGCTGCACACCGAGTGCGATCTCGCGCGCGCGCTCCAAGCGTCGTGCAACGCGTACTTCGCGCGCCTCGGCGAGGTGTTCAGCCCCGAGGGGCTCCTCGCGATGGCGCACGTCTTCGGATTCGGGAAGGAGACCGGAGTGCGGCACCTCGGCACGCAGGGGCGCTCGGGCTTGCGCGAGGACTGGCGACTGCCGCGCGAGGACAAGCTGACGGGCGACCTCGCGGACGCGTCGAAGCGCAGGCGGTTCGCGAACGGCCTGGGTTGGATCGAGGCGACGCCGATGCAGGTGGCGCGCGCGACCGCGGGTCTACTCACCGGGGAGCTGCCGGACTTGCGCATCGTGCGCTCGATCGGCGGGAAACCCGTGCCGCATGCCGCGAGCGAGCTCGGCATCTCGCGCTCGGCGCGCGAGTTCGTCTGTCGCGCGATGGAGTCGGTCGTCGAGCATCCCGGCGGCACCGCGTACGAGAAGGGGCTCGACGCGGGAACGCTCGGGTTCCGCTTCGCGGCGAAGACGGGCAGCGGCGACTACGCGGCGTTTCGCACGTCGCCCGACCAGACGATCGACGACCGGATCAGCATGGACGCCGGCAAGGTGCGCAAGCACACGTGGGTCGCGGGCTGGTTCCCCGCGGAGAAGCCGGCCGCGATCGTCGTCGTGTACTTGCACGACGTGTCGGAGACGGCGAGCCACACGGCGGTGTACGTCGCCTCGCAGTTCTTGTCCGATCCGGCGGTTCGCAAGTTCGTGGAGAGCGCGAACGCGCCGCCGAAGACCGACGGGGCGCGGCCGGAGAACACGGACGGAGCGCCGCAGGAGGACTCGCGATGAGCGACTCGCGTCCGTCGCCGTTCGGTGTCTCCGCGCGCCGCGTGCTGTCCTTGTCGGGCGTGCGCTGGCTCGCGCTCGACTGGCACGTGCTCGCGATCGCGCTGCTGCTGCTCGGCATCGGCTTGATGTTCGTGCGCGCGATGGGCGCGAGCGACGAGATGTTCGGCCGCGACGACGTCGACTTCGCGAGTCACCTGAAGAAGGTGGTGCTGACGCTGCCGATGCTGCTCGTGGCGCTCGCGGTGAGGCCGCGCTGGCTGCGGCGCAACGCGAACCTCGTGTACGGCCTGTGCCTCGTGCTGCTGCTCGTCGTGCCCGTGTTCGGCGAGTACCGCAACGGCGCGAAGCGCTGGCTGCAGCTCCCGATCGGATTCGACCTGCAACCATCGGAGATCGCGAAGATCGGCGTGATCGTGGCGCTCGCGCGCATCCTGTACCGCAATCGACTGCAGCGCGCACGCGATTGGGGACCGCCGCTCTGCGTCGCGCTCGTGCCCATGGGGCTCGTCGCGCTGCAACCGGACCTCGGCACGGCGCTGACGATCGTGCCGGTGACGCTCGGGATGCTCTACCTCGCGGGAGCGCGCGCGGCGGTGCTGGGGCGCTTCGTCCTCGGCGCGCTGGTGGTCGGTTTCCTGGTGTGGCAATTCAAGTTCGGGGCGCACGATTACCAGTTACAGCGCGTCGACACGTGGCTCTCGGGCTTCCGCGCGCACGACTTGATCGAGGCGCGCAACGGACCTGCGTTCCACAGCTATCACAATCGCGTCACCACGGGACAAGGCGGAATGTTCGGCGCCGGGCTCGGCCAAGGGATCGCGAACCAAGGTGGATACCTGCCCGAGCGCGACTGCGATTCGGTGTTCGCCGTCGTGGCGGGGGAGGCGGGTTGGCTCG
>CAZQHA010000498.1:0-3538 GCA_964592795.1 uncultured Planctomycetaceae bacterium
AAGACGCGCAGCGGCAAGATCATGCGGCGACTCTTGCGCGACATCGCCGCCGGCGTCGAGACCGTCCAGGACACGAGCACGCTCGAGGACTTCGCGGTGCTCGCCAAGCTGCGCGAGCACGAGGACGGGTGACCGACGGAGGGGCTCGATCGGGCCGTCGCGAGCGCCCGCCGGATCGATGAACATCGCGTCGATTCTCGAGCGCGCGGCGAGCTTGTATCCGGCGGCGGAAGCCGTCGTCGACGGAGACTCCCGCTTCACCTACGCGCAGGTGCGCGAGCGCGCCGCGGGGTTGGCGGGCTTCCTCCGCTCGGAGGGCGTACGAAAGGGTGATCGCGTTTCGGCGCTGTGCTGGAACAGCCACGAGTTCATCGAGGCCTACTTCGCCTGCGGGCGGATCGGCGCGGTGCTGAACCCACTCAACGTGCGACTTGCGCCGGTGGAGCAGCAGGCCGTGCTCGACGACTGTACACCGCGTTGGCTGATCGCGGACGGACGCCTCGGCGCGGTCGCGGAGGCGGTCGTCGGGGGCGGGCGGTCCCTGGAAGGCGTCCTGTGGACGCGGACGGATTCGCTCCCGAAAGCGCGAGTCCGCGGCGTCGCATACGACGCGGCCATCGGCTCCCGAAGCGAAGGGCCTCCCGTCTCGATCGACGACGGAGACCTGGCGCACCTCTACTACACGAGCGGGACGACCGGCACGCCGAAGGGCGTGATGCTCACGCATCGGAACGTGTGCTTGCACGCGCTCGCGGCGATCGCGGAGCTTCGCCTCTCGGACGCCGACGTCTGGGGGCACTTCGCCCCGATGTTCCACTTGGCCGATGCCTGGGCCACCTTCGCGATCACGTGGTGCGGCGGGCGGCACGTCATCCTGCCGCACTTCGACACCGAACCGGCGCTCGCGCTGATCGCGACGGAGCGCATCACGGTCTCGAATTGGATCCCGACGATGCTCGTGCGCATGGCGCGACATCCGCGGGCACGATCGTTCGACATGTCGAGCTTGCGGCTCGTGCTCTCGGGTGGTGCCCCGATCGCTCCGTCCGTCGTGCGCGACGTGATCGACGTGTTCGGTTGCGAGTACGTGCAGACGTACGGGATGACCGAGACAAGCCCGTATCTGACGCTCAGCATCCCCAAGGCGCACATGCGCGGATGGCCTGCCGAGTCACAGCTCGAGGTGCGCTGCAAGACGGGACGCCCGTTCGCGACGATCGAGCTTCGGGTCGTCGACGAGGAAGGACGTGACGTCCCGCGCGACGATCACGCCGTGGGCGAGATCTGGGTGCGTGGCGACACGGTGACACCGGGCTACTGGAATCGGCCCGAGGAGACGCGCGCGGCGTTCCGCGACGGCTGGTTGAAGACCGGCGACCTCGCGACGATCGATGGCGAGGGATACGTGAGCATCGTCGACCGGAAGAAGGACATGATCCTCACGGGCGGCGAGAACGTGTACAGCATCGAGGTCGAGACCGCGCTGCTCGCGCACCCGAGCGTGCTCGAAGCGGCCGTCTTCGGGATCCGTGATGACGAGTGGGGGGAGTCGGTGCGGGCGGCGGTCGTGCCCCGCGCGGGAGAGCGGATCGACGCACCGGCGCTTCAAGAATTCTGTCGCCAGCGACTCGCTCACTACAAAGTCCCGCGAGGAATCGAGTTTCTGGCCGAATTGCCCCGCACCGGGTCGGGCAAGATTTCTAAGCGAGTGCTGCGACAAGACTTGGAAGCTCGTTCGAACGAGAAGTCCGAACAGTTCCGTACTGGCGCGGACGGGCTGTGAGCGAAGCACCAACGAGATATCTAAGAAGTTGCAGATGTGCGTATACAAAGCTGCATTCATACGGCGCGGTGCAGATGAGCGGCGAACACGTGCTCTGGCTCCGACAGATGCGGCAGGTTCGTTGACATTGCAATTCGCGTCGTACGGTCGATCTTCGCGATTGCATCTCGCATAGAAGGAACCTTCAAATCAGAGCGCGCAAATTTCTGCGCTGAGATGCGCAAGTCGTGCGCCGGATCGTCTGCGAAGGAATACCAACTTCGATGCAGAGTACCGCAATCTCGGCCCTTGCCTGGTGGCTCGATTGGGGATAGCGTGCCCGCTGAACAGGACGGCGATACGCGATGCATCCGCCTTCCCGCAACTTGACTCGCAACTGGGATCCACAGGCACTTCCGTTCTCGCGCGCGCGTTCGCGCGACCTGCGGCAGTGACTGAACCACCGCGAGCCACCGGGGCGGCGCGTCCGGCGACGGCACAGAACTGCAACACTGATAATCACCTCTAGAGGAGAGCTGGGATGGACAAGCGGACAAGATTCTCGATCCGGACTCTGAGCGTCGTGGGCGCCGCGCTCGCGAGCATGCCGGCGGCGTGGGCTCAACAGGATCCTTGCGCGTGTGGACCCGAGGACGGCTGCGCAGGAACGTTCCTCGTGACGTCCAACTTCTACGAAGGGCAGCCTCCCAGCCCCGAGGCGGGGTTCACTGTCCCCATCCAAAAGTTCGATCCTGCGCTCGGCGTGCTGAAGCGGGTCCGATATACAGCAACCGTCGTGCTGGTCAGCGCGTCCGAGTCGTTCGAGAACTTGAACACGACGTCGTCATGCACGCTGACGGGGATCCTGTTCCAATTGGAGAACCACGTGCAGAGCCCGGCGGGCGTCACGCCGAACGAGCTCTTCCCGGGCAATACGGCACTTTTCGACTGCTCCGTAAGCCCGCTCAACGTCACGCTGCAGCCCAACGGCCAGGCTGGCGACTCCTTCACCGCGGTTTGCAGCCCGCCCCAGCCGCCGGCGGAAGTGTCGGGCGTCGTCGACATCTGCAGCGACGAGCAGCAGCTCAACGTCTTCGTGGGGAACGGCAACGTCCTGTTCCCGTTCCACACGCTCGCGGCTCAGAATCAGACGAGTAACTGTTCCCTCTTGGATCCGCTGTTCCTCTCAGAGATCCGCGTCACGATCCAAGTGCGGTACGACTACTGCCCGCCGGAGCCGGTCCTGCTGGATCGCAAGGTGACCAAGCCCGCGGGCAGCACCGCGCCGATCATCATTCCGATCTTCCAAGGCAGTGATCCGGGTGAAGGTTGCGAATTCGACCAGAGCACTGCGCAGATCACGAACCAGCCGGATTTCGGCACCCTCAGCCCGGGACCCGGCAACAACGTCACGTACACGCCGGGCGGCAATTTCCCTCCCGAAGGCGAGGACGTTTTCTGCTTCTCGATCGAGACGACCTGCGGCTGCATCGCCGATGCGTGCGTCGAAATCAACGAGCTTCCGGTGGAGGACTGCGTCGAGCGCCACCGTCGCAATTGCGGCAGCCTCCTCCTCTACCCCGAGTACGACAACCGCCCGGGTCGCAATACGGTGTACACGATCACCTACGGATGCTGCGACGACCTCGCGTCCGACATCTGGGTCGAGTTCATCTACATCGACGCGACCGACGACTGCACGGAAGAGAACCGCACCGTCAAGCTGACCCCGTGCGACACGTTCACGTTCCTCACGCGGAATCACGCGCCGCCCGC
>CAZQHA010000499.1:0-3534 GCA_964592795.1 uncultured Planctomycetaceae bacterium
CACCGCACGCCGCCGAATCGATCGAGAGGGAAGCGTGAGCGAGGGGGCTCGATTGCGGGCCAGCGACGAGATCGATCGCGGCCGGCTCGGCGCGTACTCGGCGTCCGACGGCAAGACGCTGCGCTACCGCGTGGTCCGCGCAGCGCACGAGCGCCACGCGCTCGTCTACCTGCATGGGATCGAGAGCCACGGCGAGTGGTTCCTGGCGACGGCGCGCCTGCTGGCTGCGCGCGGTTGCACGACGTTCCTCGTCGATCGGCGCGGTTCGGGGCTGAACCGCGATGCGGGCGAGGGCGATGCCCCGTCGGCGGACGTGCTCCTCGACGACGTGCGCCGATTCCTCGAGCACGCGGCGCTCGAGTCGTTCTTCCTCGTCGGGCTCTCGTGGGGCGGCAAGCTGGCGGTCGCGTGGGCGCTGGAGCGGCCGGCGGGGCTGTGCGGGCTCGTGCTCGTCACTCCCGGCCTCGTGCCGCGCATCGACCTGCCGTGGACCGCCAAAGTCGGCGTGGTGCTGAGCTTGTTGGTGGGCGGCCGCGCGCGGTTCGTCGTCCCGATCGAGCCCGAGATGTTCACGCGCACGCCGCGCTACCTCGACTACATCCGCAACGATCCGCTGAGGGTCGAGCGCGTGACCGCGCGCTTCCTTCTCGCGAGCCGCCGGCTCGACCGGCGGATTCGGGCGCGCATCCACGCGCTGGAGTGTCCGGTGCAACTGTTCCTCGCCGGCCAGGATCGCATCATCGACAACGCGCGCACGCTCGCGCTCCTCGCGCCGCTCCGCGATGCGCGGCTCCGCGTGCGGGAGTACGAGCACGCGACGCACTCGATCCAGTTCGACGACACCGACGCGCTGGCCCACGACATCGCCTCGTTCGTCGAGGAGGTGCCATGCTGAAGATCGAGGGCGCCGAGATCTCTCGGATCGCGATTCCATTCCGATTCGCCTTCCGCCATTCGAAGGCCGAACGCGACGTGGGCGAGGGAGTGCTGCTGCGCCTGCGCGCGGAGGACGGGAGGTGCGGGTACGGGGAGTGCGCTCCGCGCGACTACGTGTCCGGCGAGACGTCGCAATCGGTGGTCGGCGAGCTCTCGCGACGTCTGCCCGCGATGCTCGGACGGAGCTTCTCGTCGTTCGACGAGCTCGCGGCGGAGCTCGCTCGGCAGGCCGCGGACCTGCCGCGCGCCGCTCACGCGGCGTTCTGCGCGCTGGAGCTCGCATCGCTGGACCTCGCCGGCCGTGTGTTCGAGCGCTCCGCGGGCGAGCTTCTCGGACCGGTGTGCACGCAGAGCGTCACCTACAGCGGGATCGTCTCCGCCTCGGGCAAGAAAGGCGCGCTCGAGACGTGCGCGACGATGAAGCAGCTGGGTGTGACGCAAGTGAAGGTCAAGGTGGGCGGCGCGCTCGCGGAAGACATCGAGGTGCTCGAAGCGGTTCGTGAAGCGATGGGAGCCGCGGTCAGCGTGCGCGTCGACGCCAATGGCGCTTGCGATGCCGAGACGGCGCTCGGACGCTTGCGCGAGCTCGAGCGCTTCCGCCTCGACGGGTTCGAGCAGCCGTGCGCGGCGGACGACGTCGACGGCCTCAGTTGGCTGACCGCGCGCTCTCGCGTGCCGGTGATCGTCGACGAGTCGCTCGTGTCCCTCGAGGATGCGCAACGGCTCGCGCGCCACCGCGCGTGCCACATGTTCAACGTGCGGATCTCGAAGTGCGGCGGTCTGTCGACGTCGGCACGGATTCGCGAGCTCGCGCGCGACGCGGGGATCGACACGATGCTGGGTGCTCACGTCGGCGAGACGGCGATCCTCGCAGCCGCCGGGCGACAGTTCGCCGCGCGGACACCCGAGCTGCGATTCGCCGAGGGCTCCTACGGGAAGATCCTGCTCGAGGCCGACGTGAGCGACGCCATGGATCTCGAACGCGGCGGACGTGGAACCGTGGTCGCCGGCCACGGGCTGGGGATCGACGTCGATCTCGAACGCATCCGCGGCCACGTCGTCGAGCGCAGCGAGCTGCGCGGCGGAACGCGGCGGACGCTGCGTAGCGAGAGCTGAATCGCGCCCGCGCGTGGTACAAGCACGCGATGGAGAAACCCCTCGCTTTCCGGCCGCATCCGTGGCACGGGATCTCCGCCGGCGCACGCTGTCCGGAGATCGTGACCGTCTACGTCGAGATCGTCCCGACCGACGGCGTGAAGTACGAGATCGACAAGCACTCGGGCTATCTGCGCGTCGATCGGCCGCAGCGCTTCTCGGTCGTGTGCCCCACGCTCTACGGCTTCGTGCCGCAGACGTACTGCGGCGAGACCGTCGCCGCGTATCGCATCCCCGACGGCCCGAGCGTCCGCCGCGGCGACGGCGATCCGCTCGACGTGTGCGTCCTCACCGACCGCCCCGTGTCGCGCGGCGAGATCGTGCTCGAGGCGCGGCCGATCGGAGGACTGCGCATGGTCGAAGGCGATGAAGCGGACGACAAGATCGTCGCGGTGCTGCTCGGCGATCCCACGTTCGGCGAGCTCACCGACGTGCGACAGCTGCCGCGCGCCGTGGTCGACCGCCTGCGCCACTACTTCCTCACGTACAAGTCGATCCCCGGCGAGAAGAGCTCGATCAGCGTCGACCCGGTGTACGACGCGATGCACGCCCGGGCGGTGATCGCGGCCGCGCGCGAGGACTACCGCCGGCGCTTCGGCGACATGGGGACGTGAGCCTCGCAGCCCGCAACGTCGAGGTGCTGGGCGCGTCGCATCGCCTGTCGAGTGCTCCTCCGATTCATTCCGCCGGCCGAAACAGAGCCCGATCGAATCGACTGCCGACGCGGTGTGGTCGATCGCGTCGACGGACTGCATGCGCGATGGGGCTCCTGCGCGGGCGGTTATCCTTGCGCGCGTGCGAACTCCGCGCAGCCGCCCCCCGACGAGTCGACGCCTTGCCGCGTTCGCCGCCGCTGCGACCTTGATCACGCTCTGCGCGTACTTCGCGTCACGAAGGACGGTTTCGCCGGCGTCACCGCAGCTACCGGAGCGGCCAGCTTCGCCCGACCTTTCGGCTCCGACCGCGGCCACCCTTGCGGATCTGCCTTCCGGCTCCAACCGCGAACCCAGTGCGGTTCACGCCGAGTCGGCGGTAGTCGTGGCTCCGCCAGCACCCAGTTCGTCCTTCGCACTCGATGTGATCGTGCTGGATGAGGAAGTCTGGGTGCGGGGCGCGTGCGTGAGTGCCTACCGCGACGACAAATGGGCCTCGGACTTCTTCGTCGACGTGTCCCGCAACACATTCATCGCCAAGGAATGCACCGACACAGCGGGAACCGCCCGTTTCAATGAACTTGCTCTAGGCAGCTACCAGCTGGTGATCGACGGAATCGGTTCCGACGAATGCCGAACGAGCATCAGCTTCCCGGAAGACGAGTCGCGCGCCCGCTTGGTCGTGCCATTGGGGTCGGCCAGCGTGGTTGGACAAGTGTTCAACGACGACGGAGTCCCCGCAGCCGATGTCACCGTCATCGCGGCCCAAGACGTTCCTGAGCAAGCGCCC
>CAZQHA010000500.1:0-3523 GCA_964592795.1 uncultured Planctomycetaceae bacterium
GCCGTCGACACGTTCTCGGTGAAGAGGCAGTTGTAGAGCTGCGTGATCGCGCCGCCGACGATCTCGATGCCGCCGGCGCGCCCCGCCGTGTTGGCGCGGAAGACGCAGCGATCGAACGTCGCGGCATTGCTGTTCGCAGCGATGAACGCGCCTCCGAACAAGGCGCCGAGGTTGTTCTCGAAGATGCAGTCGGTGAACGTGGGGCTGCTGCCGCGGATGTAGCCGGCCCCGCCGCCGAGCGTGCAGCGATTGTTCCGGACGACGCATCGCCGGACGATGCCGTGGCTCGAGTCGACGAAAAGGAGCCCTCCGCCGCGGTCGCCGTCGCCGCCGCCTGTGTTCGCGTTCCCGCCTTCGATCGTGAACCCGTCGAGGACGGCCGTCGCATCCGCGCCCGCGCCGCGCACGACGTGAATCGAGTTGTCGCCGAACGCGACCGCGGCATCGTTGCCGGCGAGATCGCCCGACAGGATCGTCACGTGGAGCGCGGGATCGGCCTGCGACGCGAGCGTCTCCCCGCCCGCGAATCCGCCGCGGATCGCGACGCCGGTCTTCATGTCGATCGCGATCGTGCGCGTCGGCTTGGCGGTCGGCTTGTACGTTCCCTTGGCGACCCAGATCTCGTCGCCGGCGATTGCGAGCGCGAGCGCCGATTGGATGCCGTCGACACCTCGGTGCGCGTTCGCCCACGACGATCCGTCGTTCGCGCCGGTCATCAGCGACACGTCGACGTAGCGCGTGCCGGCGAACGACGTCCCCGCCAGGAACAGGAGGGCGAGGACTCGCGCGCTCATGGTGGAGATTCTACGGCGCCCAGATCACGGCCACGCCGTTCGTCTGATTGACCGTCGCCGGCGTGCAGAACGCCGCCGCGTTCCGATACTGGACTTGGTACGTCCGCACGTCACCTGCGCTCGCGGCGCCGGCGACGGAAAGACTCGGATCACCCGGCGCGGGGAAGCTCACGATGCCGCCTCCCTGGACCGTCTGGATTCCCAAGCGGAGCAGCGTGCCGTTGATGCAGAGGTGGCCGTCGTTGAACGGCGCTTGTGCGATGCGAGTGCCCTGGAGCAGGATCGCCGAGCTGACGCCCTGGCCGGGCAGCGAGTTGGCGACCATCACGAGCGTATCGTTCGCCACGCTGACGTTGCCGACACCGCCGAACGCAGCCGGGTTTCCAGTCGAGTTCGTGCAGCCGCCCAGCGATCCGGGCACTTGGTTTCCGCACGGACAGGCGAGCTCCTCTCCGTCACCGAAGCAGTAACTCGTGAGTGGCTGGACGACGGTCTCGTACGCGCCCATGTCGACGAGCGGCGAGCCGTTCCCGTAGTCGCTCGCGACCGGGTGATCGACGAAGCGCGGCGCTCCGGCCAGGTCGGTGACGACGCCAACCGGGACCGCAGTGCTGTCCCCTGCGTCGACCGCACGCGAGTTCACGCGCAACCGATAGTCGCCGCCCGCACGGTCGACGAACTTCGGCAGGGTGTCGACGTTGCCCGTGCCGGCGATGCCACCTTGCACGAGCGAGTAGCTCACGTTTACGGTCGCGCCGGAGATCTGGTTCACCGCGCCCCCGGGGTTGCTCGAACCGATGTTCCCGTACACGATGCAGTTCGCGACGCTCACCGTGCTGCCGACGGAGAGGATGCCGCCGGCCTGATGCGCCAGCGCCTCGTTCTCGGTGATCGTGCAATTGCGAATCGTCGGCGTGGAATTGGATCCGACCCAGATTGCGCCGCCGCCCCCCGCCGCCGTCGCGACGTTGCCGACGAAGAGGCAGTTGTAGACCTTCGTCGTCGCGTTGCCGAAGATCTCGAGCGCACCCGCGCGAGCGGCGCCGTTGCCGCGGAAGATGCAGCGGTCGAACGTCGCGCCGTTGTTGTTCGCGGTGTCGAACGCGCCGCCGAACGAAGCACCGAAGTTCTCCTCGAAGACGCAGTCCGTGAACGTCGGGCTGCTGCCGCGGATGTAACCCGCTCCTCCACCGAACGAGCAGCGGTTGTCGCGAACGATGCAACGCCGGACCGTGCCGTGGCTCGATCCGACGAAGAGGAAACCGCCGCCGCGATCGTTGTCGGTGCCCGCGGCGTTCGCGTTCCCGCCTTGGATCGTGAAGCCGTCGATGACGGCGGTCGCGTCCGCGCCTGCTCCGCGCACGACGTGAATCGAATTGTCGGTGACCGCGCCGACGCCGTCGTCGCCCGCGAGATCGCCGGAGAGGATCGTCGGGTTCGCGACGGGATCCGCCTGCGACGCGAGCGTCTCGCCGCCCGCGAAGCCGCCCAGGATCGCGACGCCGGTCTTCATGTCGATCGCGATCGTGCGCGTCAGCGTCGCGGTGGGCTTGTACGTCCCCTGCGCGACCCAGATCTCGTCGCCTGCGATCGCCAGCGCGAGCGCGGCTTGGATGCCGTCGACGCCTTGGTGCGCGTTGGCCCAGCTCGAGCCGTCGTTCGCGCCGCTCGCGAGCGACACGTCGACGTAGCGCGTGCCGGCGAGTGCGGGAGCGGTCAGAAGCAGAGCGAACGAGGCGAAAACGACACGCGGAGAGACGGCGAGGGTGTGCATGGTGAGGAGACTTCGCTGCCAGAAGCCAGACCGCGAAGTCTATCACCGCATCTGCGATTTCAGGGAGCCCCCCACTCGGCTTACGGTGTCCAAATCACAGCGATGCCGTTCGTTTGATTCACCGTCGCGCTCGTGCAGAACGGCAGCGCGTTGCGGTAGTGCACTTGGTACGTCCGTACGCCTGGCTCGATCACGCCGCCGCGGACCGACAAGCTCAGCTGACCGAGCCCGGGGAAGCTCGCTCCGCCGCCGACGATCGGTACGAAGCCCATGCGCACGAGTGTGCCGTCGACGCACAACTGACCGTCGTTGAACGGCTGCTGCGTGATGCTCGTCCCTTGGACGAGCAATGCGGACGCGGCGCCGCTTCCGGTGAGCGAGCCGGCGCCGACGACGAGCGTGTCCTCCGCGAGGCTCGGCTCTCCCGAACCCGCGAGTGTTCCACCGACGCCCAACGTGTTCGCGCAGCCGGCGAGCGCCCCGCCGGGAGCGAGGTTTCCGCAGGGGCAGGCGAGCTCCACTCCGTCGCCGAAGCAGTAGCGCGTGATCGACAGCGGCTGCGCCTCGTGTGCGCCCCTGTCGACGATCGGAGCCGTCCCGCCGCCGACGTCGGCCACCGCGGGGTGGTCGGCGATGCGTGGCTGTCCGCTGACGTCCAAGCTCGGACCGGTCGAGAGCACCGAATCGTTGTGGCCCGCGTCGATGCAGAGCGAGCCGAGCCGCAATCGGAAGTCGCTGGCGCTCTCGTCGACGAACATCGGCGGGCTGTCGATGTTCCCCGCACCGAAGTAGCCACCCGCGACGCAGGAGTAGGTCACGGTCACGATGCCGCCACCGATCTGGTTCAGGGCACCCTGCGCTCCCAAAGGCCCGGTGTTCGAGTACACGATGCTGTTCGCGACGTTCATGGGACCGAGGATCCCGGCCGTCTCGTGCACGAGCGACTCGTTCTTCG
>CAZQHA010000501.1:0-3522 GCA_964592795.1 uncultured Planctomycetaceae bacterium
TGTGCGTGACGCCGGTGCGCCGGTAGTTCGCGAGGTACTCGTCGTGCTGCGAGTGGTGCGGCTCGCCCATGAGGAGCTTCACGTTCTGGCCGACGAGCTCTCGCGGCATGTAGCCGAACACGCGCTCGACCGAGTCGCTCGCGTTGCGGATCGTCCCGTACTCGTCGATCGCGATCAGCGGATCGAGGATCGACGAGAACAGAGCGCGGTAGCGCGCTTCGCTGTCCAGCAGCGCGGACCGGAGCGACTCGAGCGTGGCGGCGGGCGCGGGTCTGCCATCCATGGCGGGGAGGCTCCAGTTTCGAAGCTCGCCGCGGCCCCGCGCAAGGCGTGAGCCTCCGAATCCGCCGCAGTCTGCGCTCCTGTGCGTGGCCATTCGCTCTTCACGGTAGCCCATGCCGCCGCGGCGCGAACTGCGACGAAGTGCGTAGCTCTCGAGAGGCGCTCAGAGCGCCGACATCACCCCGAGGAGGATGAGGAGCGGCAAGACGATCGCGACGAGCGCCTCGCCGGCGATGAATCCCGAAGCCAGCGGCAGGATCCACGCGTCCGTCCCCTTGGGATCGCGCTTGCGGACGATCCAGTCGATCAGCGCCCCGATCAGGATCGTGATCACCGCGCTGGCCGGGATCAGCATCCCGATGCCGATGCCCGTCGACGACGGGACCCACGTGCGGATCTTCGGATTCTGCTCGAGCACCGCGCAGACGATCCCGAAGACGACGGCGATCGCGAGCGCCCAGATCGCGCTCGGGTGCAGCACGTCGAACCCCTGCGAGAGGAGCTTCGCGAAGCCGACCCACTTCTGCGAGATCGGGCTCTGCAGTCCGTCGGCCTGACCGAGCCGGTACGTGTCGCGCACGATCGGATACGCGAACGACAGCGCGACCGCGCCGATCGGCACCGCGAGCAGCTGGATGTACGTGATGTAGCGCGGGGTCGAGCCGACCATCTCGCCGGTCTTGTAGCTCTGCATCAGGCCTTCGGATTCGGCCACGATCGAGCCCGTCACCCCGCTCGCGAGCATGTTCGCTTGCACGTTGCCGGGCGCGATCGCGCCGAACACGCCCTGCATCAGGTTCGACAGCGCGCTGATCGGTCCCCAGTTCGTCTCGCCGAGCACGCGCAGCCCGACGAGCATCAGCGGCAGCGTGAACACGATCGCGAGCGCCGTCTGCCACATCGGAAGCCCCAAGCTGAACTTCTGGACGAGGATCAGCGCGATCGCCGCGAGCACCGATCCGACGATGACCCAGCGCACCGGGAAGTCCTCCGAGCCCACGTTCGCGCCCGACAATTGGCGGAACGTCTTCGTGAGGATGCTCCACTTCAGGAACAGCGCGGTGAGCCCTCCCGCGATCATCATTCCGGTCGCCGGCCACATGACCCACAGGAGGATGTCGGTCTTGGTCGCCGTCGCTTGGATGACGCCCGCCTCGGCGAGGATCATCGGCGCGAGGATCCAGGACAGCAGCGTGCCGATCGCCATGTTCGCGCAGATGCGCAGGCCGATGATGATGCCGGTGCCGAGGTTCAGGAGGCTCAGCGACAGTCCGATGCCCGTGACCCCCGAGAACGCGTTGACGTGGATCGGAATCACTTCGTCGATCCACTGTCGCAAGTAGCTCAGCGCGAGCGCCGCCGACGCGAAGAGGCCCCCGAACATCGCGCGCGCGGCGCGCTTCGCCGTCGGGCCGCGCGAATCGAGCACGAGGAGCGTCTCGCCCGCCGCGAACCCGTCGGGGTAGGCGAGCTTCTCGTCGACGACGAAGTGACGGCGCAGCGGCACCGCGAGCAGCACGCCGAGGATCCCGGCGGTCGAGAGCCACAAGAACGTCTGGAACCGCGTGAGCCGGAGATCGACCCCGACCGTCGGATCCATCGACAACATGTCGAACGCGCCGAGGACGGTGCACAAGAACGCGGTCTGTCCCGCGATCATGCCGGCGGCCTGTGCCAGGTTGCTCTCGCGCTTGAGGCTGACGCGCCGCGCCACGAGGCTCAGCGCCATCCAGCCGAAGAACGCCGACACGACCGCGATGTTCGGGCCGAAGCCGAGCTTCAGCACGACGTACGGATACGACGCGCCGATGATCACCGCGACGAGCAGCGCGACGATGACGGCGCGCGCGGTGAACTCGCGCTCCGTGCGCGCCGGAAGAGTAGCGTGCGCGCCCGCCGCCTGGCCTTCGGTCATCGCGGCTACGCTAGCATCCGGCTCCGCGGCGAGTCTCGACCGGGCTCAACCCAGATGGCCCATCTTGCCGCTCTGGTAGTCCTTGATCGCTTGGTAGATCTCGGGCCCGGTGTTCATCACGAACGGCCCGTGGGCGACGACGGGCTCGCCGAGCGGCTCTCCGCTGAGCAGCAAGATCTTGGTCGGCGCCTCCGCGACGATCGACACGAGCTCGCCGTGCGCGTCGAGCAGCGCCATCTGCGCGTCGCCGATCGGCGGCGAGCCGTTGACGGTCGCGCGGCCTTCGAGCACGACCGCCGCCGCGTTGTGACCGCGCGGGAGGTCGAGATCGGCGCGCCCGCCGCCCTCGAGCCGCACGTCCCACACGTTGATCGGAGTGAACGTCGACGCCGGGCCGCGGACTCCGCGGAGCTCGCCGGCGATCACGCGCGCGGTGCCGGCGTTCGCGAGCGCGACCTCGGGGATCTGATTGCGCTCGATTGCCTGGTATCGCGGCGGCGTCATCTTGTCCTTCGCGGGCAGGTTGACCCACAGCTGGACCATCTGGAGCGTGCCGCCTTCTCGTGCGAACGAGGCTTCGTGCAGCTCCTCGTGAACCACGCCCGAAGCCGCCGTCATCCACTGGACGTCGCCCGGTCCGATCACCCCGGAATTGCCGGCGGAATCACGGTGCGCGATCCGTCCCTGGTAGACGATCGTGACCGTCTCGAAGCCTCGATGAGGATGTTCCCCGACGCCACGCGGTGGATCGCGCGGCGGGTAGTAGGTCGGTCCGGCGTAGTCGAGCAGGTAGAACGGGCTGATCCGCTCGCCGAGCGAATTCGAAGGGAACAGGTTCCGGACGTGGAATCCGTCGCCGACGACGTGCGTGGAGCCGGGCCGGAAGACGTCGAGGACGGGCTTCACTTGGAGGGTGCTCATGGTGCGAATCCAGAAGACCTGGGCCCGCGACTCGACATTTTCGACCCGTCGAACCCGTGGCAGAGCGTATCCTGCTGCCCGTCGCAGCCACTCTGGCCCGACACACTCTCGCTACTGCTAATACGAAACGATGGGTATGGGTACCAAGCTCTACGTCGGCAATCTGAACTTCGCCACCACCGAGGACACGCTCAAGACAGCGTTCTCCGCCAACGGACGTCACGTGAAGGCCGTCACGATCCCGAGCGATCGTGAAACCGGCCGCCCGCGAGGATTCGCGTTCGTCGAAATGGGATCCGATGCCGATGCCAAGGCGGCGATCGCCGCAATGGACGGCAAGGAGCTCGAAGGCCGCACGCTCCGCGTCAACGAAGCGCAAGAGCGCGCACCGCGACCGGGCGGTG
>CAZQHA010000502.1:0-3521 GCA_964592795.1 uncultured Planctomycetaceae bacterium
GTACTCCTGCACGCGGTCGTAGTGGGCCGCGGACGGACGCACGTGCTTGTTCGCGATCTCGCGCGCCTTGGACGCGAGCTCCTCGCAGAGGGGTGTGAACTGGATGTCTTTGAGCATGGCGGAGGGGCTCCTTGGGCTGCGGGACGGTAGCCGAGGATCGCGCGAGTATAGCGGCAACGAGAGGTTCGCCCCAGGCCGCCCCCGCGGCCGAATCAGCGCCGGGCCGCGCGCTTCTGAGCGTGCACGATGAGCCGCGGCGACTCCGCGCTCCAAGCACGCCCGTCGAAATCGCCGTCGACGCGGGTCGTCGCGAGGTTCTCGCTGGCCAGGAGCTCGCCGATCTCGCGCGGCGAATAGAGCCGCACGTCCTCTCGCCACGCGCGCGAAGCGCCGCCCGCGCGCGTCATGCGCACGTCCTTGACGACACGCCGCCCACCCTCGACCAAGCGTCGCTCCTCTTCGATCGTCCAACCGGATCGCTCCGAGCGCGAGTTCGGCACGAGCGACGACTCCAATTGGCTCCCGTTCATGAGATCGAGCACGACGCGGCCGTCCGCGCGCAGCACGCGCGCGATCTCGCGCAGGACGTGCCTGTCGCCCGCGTCGCCGAAGTACCCGAACGAGGAGAACAGGACGACCACCGCGCCGCAGGTCGAATCGGCCAGCGGCAGCGAACGCGCGTCCCCCCGCGCGAGCCGGCCGTACAGGAGCTCCGCGTTCGGGAGCGTGCGGGCGTGATCCAAGAGCTCCGCCGAGAGATCGATGCCGAACGCATCGACACCGAGCTCCAAGAGCGCGAGCGTGTGGCGGCCGAAGCCGCAACACAGGTCGAGCACCGGCGACGGGAGCACCTCGTCCCGCAGGTACTCCGCCTCGCGCCGCGACGCGGTCAGATCGCGGTGCGCGTACGCATCGACGTACTCCGATCGAAACGCCTCGACGAACCAGGGCTCGGCGAGCGTCATGAGTCCTTCGTGGACCCCGCGATCGGCGGCGCGTCCTCGTGCCGCTCGACGACGATCGCGACCTCGCGGGCGCCGGGCCGCGCGCGCACGGTCGAACGAACCACGCCGTCCATCGTGTCGAGCACTCCGTCGGGGTCGAAGCGCGCTTCGACCTCCATCTCCTCGAACATCGGCGCGCGCACGCTCTCCATGGCGTCCCGCTCGTCCAGGGAGAAGCGCAGCAGCCGTTCGTCGCCGGCGCCCGCGAACGCCGGATCGCCGATCTCGTACTTGCGCGCGAGCGAGGCGAACCGCGAGCCGGGCGGCCGGACGCTGACGTAGAGGGAGCCGCTCTCGACGGTGGCGAGGTCGCCGCGCAAGGACACGCTGCCGGCGAATCGCGACGGGAGGTCCGCCGTCGATCCGGAGTCGACGGGCGGAGGCGAATCGCCGCATGCGCCGCAGAACGCGAGGCAGAGGAGTGCCACCCGAATGGAGTTCGCCGGTCGAGACATGGATCGAGGGCGCGAGTTCGTCCTCGAACGTCCCGCGCCCGCGCCGCATTGTATAGGCGACGCGGCAGCCGTCACTCGGGTGCCGCCACCATGCACGAACACTCCGTGGAGAGCGCGCTGTACGGCCGTCGCGCGAAGGAGGAGCGCGAGGCGCGCGACCTCGCCCCCTACGCGATGCAGAGCGCGCGTTCGATCGGCCGCCGCTTCGCCGAGCCCGAGGACGAGCTGCGCACGTGCTGGGAACGCGACCGCGACCGGGTCGTCCACTGCACCGCGTTCCGCCGACTCATGTACAAGACGCAGGTCTTCGTGAACCGCGAGGGAGACCAGTACCGAACGCGTCTTTCACACAGCCTCGAGGTGTGCCAAGTCGCGCGCAGCGTGGGCAGCGCGCTGGCGCTCAACGAGCCGCTCTGCGAGTGCATCGCCCTGGCCCACGACATCGGGCATCCGCCGTTCGGACACCGCGGCGAGGTGGCGCTCGACGAGGTGATGTCGGCGCACGGCGGCTTCCGCCACAACGTGCAGGTGCTGCGCGTCGTCGACGTGCTCGAGCGCCGCAGCCCCGACTACCCCGGGCTCAACCTGACGCGCGAGGTGCGCGAGTCGCTGCTCAAGCACGCGACCGGCGAGCACTGGCCCGACGAGTTCGGACCGCGCCCGCGGCACCCGTGCCTCGAGGCGCAGGTCGTCGACCTCGCGGACTCGACCGCGTACGACATGCACGACATCGAGGACGGGCTGCTCGCGAACATGTTCCGCGAGGAGGACCTCTTTCAGCACGTGGAGCTGTGGCGGCGCTCGGTGCACGCGGTCGATGCGCGCCATCCCGGCTTCTTGGCGGAGACCGACGACAAGAAGCTCCGCGTCAAACGCGTCGCGAACGAGCTGATCAAGTCGTGCATCAACGACCTGATCGAATCGTCACTCGTGCGCCTGCGCGACGCGCGCGTCGATTCAGCCGCCGCCGTGCGGGCGCACTCGCGCATGCTTATCGGGCACAGCCGCGACCTCGGGCCGCTGGTGCAGGAGCTCCAGTCGTTCCTGCACGAGCGCTTCTATCGCCATCCGCACTTGATGGAGCTCTCCGAGCACGCGCGGCGCGTCCTGACCGCGCTCTTCGACGTCTACATGCAGCGTCCCCAGGAGATGTCCGCGTGGTATTCCACCTGGGCGGACGAGATCGGCACGGCGCAGGCCGTGTGCGACTACCTCGCCGGCATGACGGATCGCTTCGCGGAGCAGGAGTTCGCGCGCTTGGTGCGCGCCTGAGCCGGCTTCGAAGAAGAACCGTCAGTAGGACTGCTTGACGACGAGCAGCGTCAGCGCGCCGACGGCGATCACGACCCACACGAGCTTCCAGCGCAGCGATCCGGCGTTGCGCTTCTTCTCCGCTCCGAGCGCGGCGAACAGCGGCTCGACGTGTGCGTGTCGGTCCTCTCGATCTCGCTCCGTCACGTTCCCACCTCGAAGCGGCGCTTCCACCCGGCCGCCGCGACCGCGATCGTCAGGAACGCGATCCCCATCAGCACGCCGAACGGGACCCAGATCGCTTCCACGCCCTTACCGTACCAGAGGATCGCTTGGTAGCCGTCCATCGCCCACGCGTTCAGCGTGAAGTGACCGAGCTTCTGGAACCACTCCGGCGTGGCGATCAGCGGGAACCAGCTGCCGCCGAGCGCGCTCATCACGAGGATCACGAGGGTCGACAGCCCTTCGAGCTGCTTGCGCGTGCGGCACACGATCGCGAGCACGAGGCCGAGCCCCGTCGCGGCGCACACGACCGCGAACGAGTGGACGAACAGCGCCAGCGGGTCGCGCAGCACCGGGATGTCGAACACGAGCGCGCCGTACGTGAACAGGACGACGAGCTGCAGCATGCCGGCGGCGCCGGTGAAGATCAGCTTGCCGAGCAGGATCGACGTGCCCGACGCCGGCGACAGCTGCAGCCGTTGGAGCGTTCCCTCCTCGCGCTCTTGAAGGAGCGTCGCACCGCAGGCCGCGAGTCCGAAGAGCAGCATCATCACCGCCGTGCCGGACACCGCGTGCGACTGCATCGCGC
>CAZQHA010000503.1:0-3518 GCA_964592795.1 uncultured Planctomycetaceae bacterium
ACACCTCGTCCTCCTTGCCGTCCTCGCGCACGAGCGTCGCGGTCAGGCCCAGCCGCCGGCGCGCTTGGAGATCCGCGGTGACGCGGAAGATCGGCGCCGGCAGGAGGTGGACCTCGTCGTAGATCACGAGGCCCCAGTTCTCGCGCGAGAACAGCGACAGGTGCTCGAACGTCTCCGTCCGGCTGCGGCGCCAGATCAGCATCTGGTAGGTCGTGACCGTCACGGGCGCCACGCACTTCGCGTCGCCGGTGTACTCGCCGACTTGATCGGGCGTGAGCTCGGTCTTGTCGAGCAGCTCCTCGCGCCACTGCCGCACCGCGACCGTGTTCGTCGTCAGGATCAAGGTCTTCGCGCCGACGAGGTTCATCACTCCCATGCCGACGACCGTCTTGCCCGCGCCGCACGGCAGCACGACGACACCGCTGCCGCCGAGCACCGTGCCGCCCGCATGGAACGCGCGCGCCGCGTTCCATTGATAGGTGCGCAGATCAAATGCCTGACCGCCAAGCGTGGTCTTGCGCAGCGGGATCGGCAGCGGATCGCCGTCGACGTACCCGCCGCGGTCGTCGACCGGGAACCCGATCTTGATCAGCGCCTGCTTGATCGTGCCGCGGTTCAACGCCGAGACGTACGCGCGGCCGTCCTTGTCGACGACGCACAGCTTGCGGATCTGCTCGTGCGAGAGGACCTCCGGGAGCGCCTCGGGCTTGCTGCCGACGAGCTCGAACGCGCGCTCGTCGAGCGTGTGGTTCGTCTCCGCGCGCTTCTCGATGCGCAGGAGGCCGTAGCGCAGGGTCCACGAGCGGATCTCGTCGATCACGTTCCGCGGCACCGGCACGCACGCGAGATCCTCGAGCACGGCTTCGATGCGTTCGGCCGTGATGCCCATCGCCGCCGCGTTCCAGATCGACACGGGCGTGATGCGGTACGTGTGCAGGTAGTCGGGGCTCTTCTCGAGCTCGGCGAACAGCGCGAGCTGATCGCGCGCCTCGGCGAACCGCGGATGCTCCTCGGTGCGCGGGCGGCCGCCCGCGTCCTTGAGCGAGCGCCCGTCGGCACCGACGACCGCGCGCACCGTGTGCAGCATCAGCGAGCGATCGCTCTGCACGATCAGGGGATTGTCGGGGCGGATCACGAGCCGGTCCCCTGGCCCGCGGCCTTCTTGCGGCGCACCCGCTCGCGCGCGATCGGCTTGCGATCCGCGGCGCCGAGCTCGAGCCACGGTCCGGTCACGGACGCCGGATTCGCGACGAGCTCGGCCGGCGTGCCCTCCGCGATCACGCGTCCGCCGGCGGCGCCGCCGAGGGGACCGAGCTCCACCAGCTTGTCGCACACGGACAGGATCCCGGTGTGGTGCTCGATCACGATCAATGCGTTGCCGCGCTGCGCCAGCCGGTCGAACACGCGGACCAGGTGGACGACGTCGCTCGTCGCGAGACCGGTGCTGGGCTCGTCGAGCACGAGCACGCTGCGCGCGTCGCTGCCGGTGCGGTAGAGCTCCGACGCGAGCTTCAAGCGCTGCGCTTCCCCGCCGGAGAGCGTCGTCGAGCTCTGCCCGAGCGCGAGGTAGCCCAGGCCCACGTCCCTCAGCGTCTCGAGCACGATCGTGATGCGCGGCTGGTGCTCGAAGATCTCGAGCGCCTCGTCGACGGTCAGCGCGAGCGCGTCGGCGATCGACAGGTTGCGGTAGCGCACCTCGAGCACCTCCGGCGCGTAGCGCGTTCCGTCGCACTCCTCGCACGGCAGCCACAGGTCGGCGAGGAACTGCATCTCGACCTGCGTGGCGCCGCGGCCCTCGCACGCCGCGCAACGGCCCTTGGGGTTGTTGAACGAGAAGCGACTCGCGTCGAAGCCGCGCACGCGCGCGTCGGGAGTGCGCGCGTAGAGCTCGCGCAGCGGCTCCATCACGCCCGTGTACGTCGCCGGCACGCTCGCGGGCGTGCGCCCGATCGGGCTCGCGTCGACGACGACGACGCGCGCGGCGCCTCCCGGAAGTCCCTCCAGTCGCTTCCATCGGCCCGACGGCCTCTCGCCGGACAGCGCCGGCACGAGCGTGTCGAGCACCAGCGTGCTCTTGCCCGAGCCCGAGGGCCCGCACACGCCCGTGATCTCGCCGAACGCGAAGCGGAACTCGACGTCCTTGAGGTTGTTCGTGCGCGCGCCGAGCAGGCGAACCACCGCGGGCGCCGCGCGCGGGCGCTCGGCGGGCTCGCGCGCCAGGACGATGTCGCCGCGCAACGCCTTCGCGGTCAGCGACGTCGCGTGCGCCGCGACGTCGCCCGGCGATCCTTGCGCGACGACTTCGCCGCCGTGTCGGCCCGCGCCCGGGCCGAGGTCGACGATCCAGTCGGCGCGCTTCATGAGGCCCGTGTCGTGCTCGACGACGATCACGGTGTTGCCCTGCTGCGCCAGATCGATGAGCGCGCCCGTCAGCTGGTCGACATCGCGCGGATGCAAGCCCACGGTCGGCTCGTCGAGGACGTAGCACACGCCGACGAGCTTCGACCCCAAGCTCGCGGAAAGCCGCACGCGCCGCGCTTCGCCACCGGAGAGCGTCGCGGTCGCGCGGTCGAGCGTCAGATAGCCGAGTCCGACGCGCTCGAGCAGCGCGAGCCGTGAGCTGATCTCGCCGAGCACGGGACCGACGGACGCCATGAGCTTCGCGCGAGCGGTCAACTCCTCCACCCACGCGAGCGCTTCGGTGACGGAGGCGGACAGGAGCTCGGGCAGGCGCTTCTTGCCCAGCGTCACCGCGCGCGCGGCGGGATTGAGCCGCTCGCCGTTGCACGCCGCGCACGCGCGCCGCGACATCACGGTCTCGAGGATCGCGGCCCACGCCGGGTCCTCGGTCTTCGCGTGCCAGGCGTCGACGTGTCCGCAGAGTCCGGGCCAACCCGACGTGAACTGCTCTTCGATCTCGGCGTTCTCGGTCGTGCGCTCGAGCCGCACACGGTAGCTCTCGCGCGCGCCCTCGCCGTACGCGATCAGGCGCTGATCGGCGGGCGGCAGATCGCGCCAGGGCAGCGCGAGGTTCACCTTGTGCGTCTTCGCGACCGCGCGCAGCAGCATCTCGTAGTAACCCTTGCCCTTGACGAGGTAGCGCGCGAGCTTGCCGTGGAGCGCGCCCTCCATCACCGATTGATCGGGATGCGTGACGAGGTGCTCGACGTCGCACTGGACGCGCTCGCCCAGGCCGTCGCACTCGGGGCACGCGCCGACGTGCGTGTTGAACGAGAAATGGCGCGGCTCGAGCTCGCCCTCGATCGCGAACG
This sequence comes from uncultured Planctomycetaceae bacterium, assembly GCA_964592795.1. Classification (GTDB taxonomy): domain Bacteria; phylum Planctomycetota; class UBA1135; order UBA1135; genus JANLUN01. The sequence continues at coordinate 3,273 of CAZQHA010000503.1, forward strand.
CGCACTCGGGGCACACGCCGCGCGTGCTGTACTCGCGCCGCTCGGTCGCGCCCTTGCCCGGGGCGCGCACGACCACGCTGACGCGGCCGCCGCTCGTCGACTCGGCTTGCTCGACGGCATCCGCGATGCGCGAGCGCGCGAGCTCGCCGAAGGTCAGTCGATCCACGACGAGATCGACGCGCTTCGATTCCGCGAGGGGCGGCAGCGGCGCGTCGAGGCGCACCTCGGCGCCGTCGACGAGCAGTC
>CAZQHA010000504.1:0-3511 GCA_964592795.1 uncultured Planctomycetaceae bacterium
GCGTACTCCTTCCGATAGAAGTACGCCACCGCGCGGTTGTGGTACGCCTCGCCGTCGTCGGGTCGGGCCTCGATCGCGACCGACAAGTCGGCCACCGCCTCCTCGTAGCGTTTCGCGTAGATCATCGCGCGCCCGCGGTTGTTGAGCGCCTTCCAGTTGCGCGGATCGCGCGCGAGCACGAAGTCGAGGTCCTCGAGCGCGCGCGAAGGATCGTCGGAGCCGAGGAGCACCACCGCGCGGTTGTTGCGGTGCTCGAGATCGTTCGGCTCGGCCGCGATCGCGCGCGTGTAGTACTCGATCGCGCGGTCCGGCCTCCCGGCTTCGGAGTGCGCCTTGCCGAGGTTGCTGAGCGCGCCGGCGTATCCGGGCCGGAGTGCGAGCGCGCGTTCGGAGTCCGCGATCGAGCGGTCGAGCTGCTTCTCCTCGAGCCAGGCGTCCGCGCGCATCTTCCAGGAAACCGCGAGGCTGGGTGAGCTTCGCACGGCGTCTTCGGCGAATGCGAGCGGAGTCGCGTACACCCCGCTGCGCACGACAGTCATCCCCGCGAACAAGAGGACCAGTCCGGCGATCACGACGCGCGGAACGGCGAAGAGTCGCTCGAACCGAAGTTGCGCGACGGCCGCCAGGAAGCCGACCGCCGGAAGATACAAACGGTGCTCGTGATGGATCGGCATGACGACGCCGAGCGAGCCCGCGAGCGTCGGCAGGAAGAGGAACGCGACGAACCACGCGGTCCCGAACAGCGCGACGCGCGCGTCGCGGAACCCCGCTCGCCACGCGATCGCTGAAGAAAGCGCGAGGGCGATCAGGCCGGGGATCAGCGACGAGTCCGCCGTCGTCGGGACGACGGACTGCGACACCGGCGCGATCCATTTGCCGTACAGCACGACCAGCGCCGCGAAGAACTCGCGCAGCGCCGCGACGTCGAACCGCGGAGGAGACTGCGTGCCGCCGTACGTGCTTCTCAGCCAATACCAAGCAACGCCCGCGAGCACGGTGCCCCCCGCGACCAGCGCGGTCGACCTCGGTCGTTGGCCCGAGAGCCCCATCCGCAGCGCGCACAGCGGCGCGAGGACGACCGCGCTCTCCTTCGTGAGGAGCGCTAGAAAGAAGAGGACCACGAACGCGAGGCCCCACGTCGAGCGTGCCGACTCCCGCCAACGCTCGAACGCGAGGAAGCCGCCGAGAATGAAGATCGCGAGCAGCGTGTCGTTGCGGCCCGGAAGCCACGCGACCGCGTGAGTGAACACGGGATGCACGGCGAAGAGCACCGCGAGAGCGAATGCGAGCTCGCGCTTCACATCGAGCCGTTGCAGCGTCGCGAAGACCAGCAGTACGGCGACGACGTGCAGCAGCACGTTCGTCAGGTGGTAGGCGAACGGCGAGCCGCCACCGACGATCGTGTCGAGCATTAAGCTCAACGTGAGCATCGGCCGGTAGAAGTTCTGTTCCTTGCCGAGGAAGACGCCTTCCCGGAACGCTGCGAGCAAGTTCGACGGGTCCGCGAGCCATTCCACGCGGTCCTGGATGAGCAGCCGGTCGTCCAGGGGCGTGAAGCCGAACGACAGCGTGCGCGCGTGCACGGCGAACGCCGCCGCGATCAGCACGAGGCACGGCCACCAACGCCCGCTGGCGCGAATCCCCATCCACGCCACGGTAGCTCGCCGGAATCGTCGAGGTAAATTCGGAACCAGCGGCGTCTTCGTGAGCATGAGCACGACACTGCACTCCACCGAAGCCCTTCTGTCCCAGGTGTCCTGGCTCCGCGCACTGGCGCTGGAGCTCGTCCAAGACCGCGGCGAGGCGGAGGACCTGGCCCAAGAGACGATCCTGCGCGCGCTCGAGCATCCGCCCCGGGCGGCCGGCGCGATGCGCGGATTCCTCCGGCGCATCTCGCACAATCTGGCGCGCGATCGTGCGCGCGCCGACGTTCGTCGCCAGGACCGAGAGGTGCTCGCGGCGCGCGGGGAAGCCGTCTCCCCCACCGACGACGTCGTCGACCGCTTGCACGCGCACCGGCGCTTGGTCGAAGCGATCGAACGGCTCGAGGAGCCGTACCGCGCCACGATCCTCCTGCGCTACTTCGACGGGCTCGCCCCGCGCGAGATTGCGCAGCTGCAGTGCGCTCCGGTGAAGACCGTGAACACGCGGCTCCAGCGCGGCATCGAGCAGCTGCGCGCGGAGCTCGATCGACGCGCGAACGGAAGCCGTCGCCAGTGGGCGCTCGCTCTCCTTCCATTCCTCGAGCCGATCGAGCGGAGCATCGCGCCGGTCGGAGCGCCTTTCGGTGCGTCGGTGAAGCCGTTCGCCCTCGCGGCCGCCGGCCTCGCCGTGATCGCCGCCGGCGCCCTCGCTTGGATGGGCCAAGCGTCCGATGAGCCAAGCACCCCCGCCGAGACGATCGTCGCGACGGCGGACGAAGTGAAATCGCTCGCGAGCGCGCTCGAGGAGCCGCGCGATGCGCCGGCGCGCGCAGTGGTCTCTCCCGCGGTACCCGCCGATCACGCGACGAAGTTGACCGGTCGCGTCGTAAACGCCGACGGATCGGCCGTCGCGCGCGCGAGCGTGTCCGTGTCCTTCCGGCCCTCGGCCGGCATCCAGGAGCGGCGGGGCGAGTTCTCGAAGGCGATCGTTCCTATCGCCACCGCGTCATCGACCGAGGACGGTCGATTCGAGATCGACGTCCCCGGCGACGCTTCCTACCGGTTGGAAGCGCGCGCGCCCGGGCTCGGCACCGAGATCCAGGACGACGTGATCGGCGGGGACGACGTCGTCCTCGAGCTGAAGCGCGCCGGCGGCTTCGAGTTCACGGTCCTCCACGACGAAGGCGAGACTCCCTGCGCGAACGCGAGCTTGCGGCTCAGTCGAACCGGGATCGCCGGCTCGATCTACGAAGGTGAGACGAATGCCGACGGACGCGCGAGGATCGATGCGCTCGCGCCCGGCGTCTACCTCGTCGAGGTCACGCCGCGCGCGGCGGAGCGCGCGTTCACGATCGATCTCGTGTTGCAAGCCGGCGAGCGCCTCCAGCACACGTTGCGCGCGAAGTCCGGACAGGTGATCCACGGCATCGTGCGCAGCGCGGCCGACGGCACGCCGATCGCGGGTGCGCGCGTCGTCCATCTGCCGACTCGCGTGGCGACCACCGACGCCGCGGGCCGCTTCGAGCTGCCTGGATTTCCGTCCAGCCAAACGCGCCTGGCGCTCGAGGTGGAAGCGGACGGATTCGCGCCGACGTCGGCGAGACTCAATTTGAAGTCCGCGGATCCTGTCGAGCTCACGCTCGGGCTCGAAGCCCGAGTCTCGGGACGCGTTGTCGGCGCAGACGGCACGCCTGCGGCTTCGGCCTGGGTCCTCGTCGACGACCGGGAAACGCGAACGGAGCCCGACGGCTCGTTCGTCGTGCGCGGCCTCGCGCCGATGCGTGCTCCGAACTACTTCGTGCGCGCGGTCGGCGACGCGTCGCTCGCCGCCGTCGCACCGAAGGAGCTCGTCGCCGGAGACAACGACT
>CAZQHA010000505.1:0-3500 GCA_964592795.1 uncultured Planctomycetaceae bacterium
GCCGGCTCGGCGCGGAGAGTCGTCGCGATAGCGCTCGAGCCGATCGCCGCGGTAGCCCCGCGCAGCAGGAAGTCTCTTCGTGACGTCGTCATGTCAGTGTCCTTCGCGCGCGGACGTCGCGGTGTCGGACAGCGATCGGTCCGGCTGCGCCGCGACGCGCTCGCGGTTCAAGTGTCCGGCGAGCAGCTCCAGGAGATCGAGTCGCGCCAGCCGGGCATCCCGCGTCCGCTCGATGTGATCGCGCCGCGCCGCGATCTCCCGCTCCTTGACCGCGAGCACGTCGAAGACGCCGATCTGCATCGCGTTGTAATTGCGCAGCGTGTCCTCGACGAGCCGCTGCGAGGCCGGCACCACGTCGGAACCGAGGAACGCCGCTTCCGATTCGAGCGCGCTCGCCCGATCGCGAAGCGTGCGCGCCGCCGACCGGATCTCGACGGCGAGCGCGACGTGCTCGGCGAGCGACGCGCGAAGCCGGCCCTGCGCCGCCGCCTGCGCCGTGCCGCCCGCGTCGAAGATCGGGAGATCGAAGACGAGGGCCGGGCCGAGGCCCCACTCGTCGTCGAGGGACTCGCGCTTCGCGACGAGGCCCAGTTCGCCGCTCGAGAACGCGCTCTCCCAGGCTGCGAGTCCGGCGCGAGCGGCCTCGACGCTCGTGCGGGCGCGACCTTCGGCCAAGTCGAAGCTGACTTCGACGGCGCGGGACTCGACGTGCTCGAGGTCGGGCGGCGCGATCGGTGCATCGCTGTTCTCGGGCGCGATCTTCCACTCGACGGCGTCGCCCCACAGCCCCAGGAGCACGTTGAGCGGCTCGCGCGCTTCGGCGAGCTCGGCTTCCGAGCGCGCCGCGGCGAGCTTGGCGCGACCGAGCGCGAGCACCTCCGCCGTGAACACGGGATCGGTGACGTTGCCGGCCCGGTGGAGCTCGCGCATCAGCTCGTGCGAGGCCGTCGCCGCGCGCAGCGCGTCGCGATCGGCGTCGCAGAGGCGCTCCGCCGCGCGCACCTCCACGAAGGCGCGGCGCACGTCGTACGCCACGTGCACGATCTCGCTCGCGACGCGCGCCTTGGTCGCCGCGAGCTCGGACGCGGCGGTGCGCTTGCGCGTGGAAACGAAGAAGAGGTCGAGGAACGGCTGCAGGAGAGCCAGCTCGACCTCGGTCCCCTCGTCGAAGAACTTCGCGTTCGCGCTGAAGACGGGATTGCGGAGGAGTCCGGCCTGCACGAGCTCGGCGGAGGAGACGTCGAGCTCCGCGAGCGCGGCGCGCACGCGGCGGTTGTTCAGCACGGCGATCTTGACCGCGACGTCCTCGGTCAGCTCGTCCGCGAGGAGCGCGCGCACCTCCGATGCGATGCGTCCGTCCTCGGCCCGTGGACTCGGGATCTCGACCGCGGCGCGCTCCCGCACGTCCGTCCGCACGGAGGCGAAGTCGTCCGCCTGCTGGCGTTCCGCGGTCGCGCACGCGGCGAGGAGCATCGCGCACGGCAAGAAGCGCGAGCTCACGGGCCTCCTCCACCGTGCGTGTCTCCGTGCGCGGTCGCACGCCGATCCGGCGGCGCCGGCGGCTCGGCGGAGCTCGAGAGCGTCGTCGATCGCGGCGGCACGGGTGCCTCCGCGGCATCGAGGGAGGCCGGATGGCGCGCATCCGGCGGCGGGATCTCCGGCGTGTCGATGCACCCGGCGAGAAGCGTGACGATCGCCGCGCGCGAGGCGAGGCGCGTCACTGCTTCTCCTGCTTCTCGCGCAGCTCCTTCGCCTTCGCGAGCACTTTGGCCGGGTCCTGCTGCGCGTCCTCCAAGCACTTCGTCGACGAGAGCCGCACGATCTGGCCTTCGATCACCGCGAACGCGTTCTTCGCGGTCGCCTGGCCGGTGACCGGACACACCTTGTTCGCGAGGTCGACGAGCTTCGGATCGTTGAGCTTCGCGAGCACGACCTGCGACTCGTCGCGCGCGACGCGTACGGCGTCCGCGTCGTGCACGCGGAACTCGAAGCCTTGGAGCACGATCGCCGGCGAGTCCTTGACGATCTCCTTGCCGGTGACCGGACACTTCGCGTTCTCGACGCGCTTGTCGACCGGGAACGCCGTGCGGTACGCGGTGTCGACGTTCGCGAGGATGTCGGGAACGCACCCTTTGCAGCACACGAAGATGCGACCCTTCTCGGTCTCCGCGAAGAGGCGCGTCGAGACCGGCTTGCCCATGATCGGGCATGCGGCGTTGGGATACAGCGGTGGACGGACCGGCGCCTGCGGCGACAGGGCCGCGGCGCTGACGAACAGAATGGAGCTGAAGAAACGGATCATGACGAACCCTCAATGCGTGAATGGATCGGCGCCGGTGCGGCGCGAAATGGACGAAAGACCGAGATCGCTCGGCGTCCGTCTAGATTCGGAGAGGCACGTTCGCTCGTGCCCAGGGAGGGTCGTGCTCACGCGAGCGAAGGATCGCAGGCCGCGTCCAGCGAGGCGCGGGATCGAAGCCGGCCGAGGCGAGCGCAGGGGCGACGAGATCGAACGTCGACGTCGCCGACTGGAGCTTCGGCGTGTCGGGACGATGCGGGACGTGCACGAGCACGCAGCCGCAACGGTCGCCGGACTCGCACTGCGCGCGCTCGGGCGGCGCTTCTCGATCCTCGCCTTCCGAGCAGCAGCTCTCGGTCGGTGCGGGTCGCGGCGCCGTCTTGCATTCGTGTCCGAGCGCGAGCCCGGCTCCCAGCAGACCCTCGCACAGGCAGACGCGGAACGACAGATCTCCCGGCACTTGCAGGCCGAGGGCGATCACGACGAAGGCGAACCAGCGCGCGAGGATCACGAGACTCACGTACGCCCCGCTCGAGCGTGATGCAAGGGGCGAGGTGGTCTGGATTCTAGCCGGCGGGCACCCTTCGTGCGCCTCTCGAGGCGGATGGCGGAATCGCCCCCCCACAGGCGTCCGGTGGCCGTATCCGGCGACCGTCGACGATCCAGTCGACGCGCTCGACTACAATCCGGCACCATGACGCTCACCACTCTCGTCTCGCTCGTGATCTGCGCCGTCCTCGTCAGCTGCTCCGCGTCGCGTGAAAGCGCACGCGACGCAAGCGCACCCGCGCCGGCGCCGACACACGCGATGGGCTTCTATTCGCTCGACGCGACCGACATCGACGGCAAGCCGCAAGAGCTGTCGCAGTACTCCGGCCAGGTCGCGCTCGTCGTCAACGTCGCGAGCGAGTGCGGATACACGCCGCAGTACGCGGGGCTGCAGGAGCTCTACACGGAGCTCGCGCCGCGCGGCTTCGTCGTGCTCGGCTTCCCGAGCAACGACTTCGGCGGTCAGGAGCCGGGCAGCGCGGCGGAGATCAAGACGTTCTGCACGCAGAACTACCACGTGACGTTCCCGATGTTCGGGAAGGTCGTCACGAAGGCGGACGCGCAGCAATCGCCCGTGTACGGCCACTTGGTGAACACGACCGGCAAGCTGCCGAGCTGGAACGTCTGCAAGTACCTCGTCGGGCGGGACGGC
>CAZQHA010000506.1:0-3494 GCA_964592795.1 uncultured Planctomycetaceae bacterium
ACCAACCCTTGCGGTGCGCGATCTCCCACGCGCCGTCGACCATGATGCGGATCACGACCGGGCGGCCGGCGAGGCGCGCAGCCCATACGTGGAGCAGCGCCAGGTGCTCGTTGACGTACACGACGTCGGCCGCTCGCGCGTGCTTCCACACGATGAAGAACGCCTTGAGGTAGCGCAGCGGCATCGACCCGCGCGTGATCGCGCGCGCACCGTGTACGGATAGCCGCTGGGCTCGGGGTCCGAGCAGAACGCGACGACGTCGACCGAGTGCCCGCGCTCGACGAGGAAGCGCGCGAAGCTCGGGACGTAGACGGCGGGGCCTCCCAAGTCCGGCGGGAAGACCGGCGAGGTGATCAGGACGCGCATTCGTGGCGCGACGAGCCGCGCGTGGGAACGCGCGGCCACCTCACCTGCCGCACGAGACCTCGTCGCGGCTCGTGACCCGATCGTCCTCGATCGCCTTGAGGCGCTCGACGGTGATGTCGCCGGTCGGGTACTCGCCGGTGAAGCACGCGTTGCAGAACTTGCCGATCTTCGGGTTGCCGGCGCGCGCCGCGGCGTTCATCGACTCGCGGTCGAGGTACATCAGGTAGTCGACGCCGATCATCTCGGCGACCTCTTCCTTCGTGTGCGTCGTCGCGATGAACTCCTTCTTCGTCGCCATGTCGATGCCGTACGGGCACGGCGACACGAGCGGCGGGCTGCACGAGGCCAGGTACACCTTCTTCGCGCCCGCGTCGCGCGCCATCGCGACGATGCGCTTCGCCGTGTTGCCGCGCACGATCGAGTCGTCGACGAGCAGCACGTCCTTGCCCTCGAACTCGATCGAGATCGGGTTGAGCTTGCGCCGGATCGAGTTCTGCCGACTCGACTGGTTCGGCATGATGAACGTGCGCCCGATGTAGCGGTTCTTGACGAGGCCCTCGCGGTACGGGACGCCCAGGGCCATCGCCATCGCGAGCGCGGCGTCGCGCGAGCTGTCGGGGATCGGGATCACCGCGTCGGGTGCCGGCGCCCCGGCGTCCTGCCACTGCTTCGCGAGCGCCTCGCCGAAGCGCGCGCGCGTCTTGTAGACGGAGATGTCGTCGAGGAACGAATCCGGGCGCGCGAAGTAGACGAGCTCGAAGATGCACGGGCGGTGCGGCTTGTCCGAGAGCTTGCGGCGGACGACGCGCCGGTCGGCGCCGACGAACACCGCCTCGCCGGCGTCGAGGTCGAAGCTGCGCTTGTAGCCGTTGACGTCGAGCACGACCGACTCGCTCGCGCACGCGTACCAGCGGCCCTCGGGCGTCTCCTTCTCGCCGAACACGATCGGCTTGATGCCGAACGGGTCGCGGAAGGCGAGCAGGCCCACGTCGGGCAAGGTCGCGACGACCGAGTACGCGCCCTTCACTTCCTTGTAGACCTGCTGCACCGCGTAGAAGACGTCCTCGGCGTTGACGCGGTGGCCGGCGCGCAGGCGCTCGCTGAGCGCGCTCGCGAACACGAAGAGGATCACCTCGAGGTCGCACGAGGAGTTGAGGCGCGTCCCGCTGCTCTTGAAGTGCTTCTCGAGCAGCTCGTTGAAATTGGTGACGTTGCCGTTGTGCGCCATCGCGACGCCGACCGGGAACGTCAGGTGGAAGGGCTGCGCGTCGTCCTTGCGGCCGCGTCCGACGGTCGGGTAGCGCACGTGCCCGACGCCGAGGTTGCCGCGCAGGCGCTGCATGTTGTTCTCGTTGAAGATCTCGAGCACGAGCCCGAGGCCCTTCTTCACGTGGAACGCGTCGGTGAACGTGATGATCCCGGCCGCGTCCTGGCCGCGGTGCTGGACGGCGACGAGCCCTTCGTAGATCTCGGTCGCGACGTCGACCCCGTCAGGGCCGTAGATTCCGATGAATCCGCACATGGTTCTGGCGCCCTCAACCGGAGGTTTTTCGCCCCGCGGAGAAAGAGAGACCATAGTTCCAAAGCGCGGCTCCAGCAAGCCGCGGAGCTCCGCCGGAGGGAGGTCCGAGGCCTTATAGTGGAGGGCTCCTGCGGATGTCGAACGCGAGCGTCCACCTCCCGATGAAGCGCCTCCAGTCCGCGGACAAGGTCCTCGGACGGATCGCGTGCGTTCTCCTCCAGCCGGTGCGCTGGTGGCGCTGGCTCCCGAGCGCGGAGAGCGCGCCCCAGTCGATCCTCCTGATCAAGTTCTGGGGCATCGGCAGCCTGCAGCTCCTGACGCCGGCCGTCGGGACGCTGCGCCGCGCCTATCCGAGCGCGCGCCTGACGCTCTTGACGCTGCGCGAGAACGAGGCCTTCGCGCGCGGGCTCGGCACCTTCGACGACGTGCGCACGCTCGACGTCAAGACCGGGCGCGGCTGGGGCGGCTGGGCGCGGATCTTCGCGCGCATCCTGCGGCTCGTCCGGGACGTGCGCGCGGCCCGCTACGCCGTCGTCTACGACTTCGAGTTCTTCACGCGCTTCTCGGCGCTCGTGTCGCTCGCCACCGGCGCGCGCGCGACGCACGGCTACGCGGCGCCGAACGTCTGGCGCGGCGGATTCCACACGCACACGGTGACGTTCAACCGCTACTGGCACGTCGCGCGCAACTTCCGCGCGCTCGCCGGCGGCGAGGACGGCAGCGACGTCAGCTGCGACGAGATCGCGCCCTACCGGTTCTCGCTGCAGGACGAGCAGCGCGCCCGCCGGGAGCTCGAGCTCGCCGGCGTGCCGGCCGGACGCCCGTACGTCGTGATCAATCCCAACGCCGGCCAGCTCTCCCTCGAGCGCCGCTGGCCCGCCGCGTCGTTCGCCGACCTCGCGCGACGCCTGGCCGAGGAGGACGAGACGCCGATCGTGCTGATCGGCGCCCCCGGCGAGGCGGAGCACGTGCGGACGATCGTGGCGCGGATCGGCGCGACGCCGCCGGGCCTCGTCGCGAACCTCACCGGCAAGCTCTCGATCGGAGAGCTGTGCGCGCTCCTCTCGCGCGCCGGCGCGCTGGTGACGAACGACAGCGGGCCGATGCACATCGCGGCCGCGCTCGGCACACCGACGGTCGCGATGTTCGGACCCGAGACGCCCGTCATGTACGGGCCGCTCGGAACGCGCACGTCGGCGCTCTGGAAGCCGCCGGTCTGCAGCCCGTGCATCAACGTGCACGAGAACAAGGTCGCGAACTGCATCCACGGCCAGCCCGAGTGCCTCGTCAACATCGCGGTCGACGAGGTGCTCGAGGAGACGCGCCTGTGCCTCTGGGACCAGCTTCTGACGCCGCACGGCACGCCGCGGCGCAGCCCGCTGCGCGTCCTGCGCACGGAGAGCGCGCCGCACGTCGGCGAGGTCTCGGGATGAAGGTCCTCCTGCTCAATCCCCCGGGCGAGCGGATCTACATCCGCGACTACTTCTGCTCGAAGACCACGAAGTCGAACTACCTCTTCCATCCGATCGATCTGCTCGCGCTCTCGGGACCCCTCGCGGAGGAGCACGACGTCGAGGAGCTCGACTGCATCGCCTAGCGGCTCACT
>CAZQHA010000507.1:0-3491 GCA_964592795.1 uncultured Planctomycetaceae bacterium
GTGCGCAGCTCGTGGCTCATGGTCGCGAGGAAGACGGACTTCGCGGCGCTGTCCTCCTCGGCGGCCTGCGCTTTCTGCACGGACTGCCGCATCAGCGATTCGAGCTGCCGCGCCATCGCGTTGAACGCGCGGCCGAGCACGCCGATCTCGTCCTCGGCGTCGATCTTCACCTCGGTCGAGAGCTCACCCCTCGCGAGCGTGTTCGCGGCCTCCGTGAGCTCGCCGATCGGTCGGGCGATGCGGCTCGCGATGAACTGCGCGACGACCAGCGCCAGCGCGGCGACCACCAGGCCGCACAGGAGGATCTCGGTGCGCGCCTCCGCGAAGTACACGAGCACGTGGTCGAGGGGGCGGCTCAGGACGAGGCGCATCGTCGCCGGCTCGAGCGCGACCGCGGTGGCCATGAACTCGCGATCGCCCAGGACGAGCCGCTCGTGGCGCTCGGTCGGGACCCGCGACCAAGCGGCCGCGTTCTCGGCGGCCGGCCACGACGACGCGATCACGTCGGCCCCGCGCAGGACGGCGACCTCGAGGCCTGTGACGCCGCGGAGATCGCCGACGTGCTGCGCGAGCGGGTAGCCGATGCCGAGCAGGCCGAGGACGCTCGAGTCGAGCGTGACCGGGGCGAGCGCGACCAGGTACGGCACGCCGGCGTGCTCCCAGATGCCGCAGTACTCGCGGCCTTGCAGCGCGCGCTCGACGTCCGCGCGCGGCGCGGCGTCGGTGTCGCGCGGGACCGCGCCGCGCGTGTCCGCGAGCATCCGTCCCTCCGCGTCCGTGACGAACAGGAGCGACGCCCCGACCGCCTTGCCGAGCGTCTGGAGCGAGTAACCGATCGTCTCGGCGTCGACATCGGGCGTGTCGAGCACGGCGCGCAGGTGGGGGACTTGCGCGACCGACCGCGCTTGGTCGAGCAGCACGGCTTCGCGCACGCTCGCGAAGCTCGAGTACGCCTTCCGCCCGAGCGTCAGGCTGTTCGCGATCTCGGCGTCGAGGAACCGATTGACGAGGCCGCCCATCACGATCCACGTGAGCACGAGGAAGCCGCCGATGACGGTCATCATCGCGAGGAAGACACGCAGCCGGATGCCGAGCTGTCTCACGGGTACTTGTCCGAGTAGGGCTTTCCGTACTTGTTCGTGTGCGTGACCGCGCGCCGCGTCTCGCGCAACTCCACGTGGGCCGCGTGCAGCGTGTCGCCGCCGACGCGGATCGCTTGGCGCGACTCCGCGCCCATGTCGTTCCACGCGCGGAGCACGTACTCGCCGTCGGGCACGCCGCAGATCACGAACTGTCCGCTCGCGTCGGTGAGCGCATACCAGGAGTTGGCGAGGACGACGATGCTCGCCGCCATCTCGGGATGGATGTTGCAGTACACCTTGACGAGGCCGGTGCGCTCCATGCGCACGGACGCCGACTGACCCGGCTCGTACACGCCCAGGTCGAACGGCGCGACCTTCGACAGCGAGAACACGTTGTGAAAGATCGTGTCGTCGTTCGGGAACTCGACCGTCGTCCCGGCGACGACGGGCAGCACCCGCGGATGGAAGCGGCGGCCGCTCTGCGTGATGCGCGGATTGCTGCGCACGCGCGACGGGGGTTGCGCGTCCTGGCTCTCGAGGAACGCGAGCACCCACGAGCGATCCGATCGCGGGCGATCGTCCGCGTCCCGCAGCACGACCGTCCCGGCGATCGTGTTCAGCCGCGCCGGGTACAGGCCGCGCTCGGCGTTGTTCGATCGGAACCGGACGTGGCAGGTCACGCACGCGGCGCGCAAGTCCTCGAACGCCGCCGCCGCATCGCCCAGGCGCCCGCCGGAAGCGAGACGCGCCGTCTCGCCGACGATGTCTCCGAAGCGCGTGACGTGCCGCTCGAACTCGTCCACGAGCGTCGCGTTGACTTGCGGGCGCGTGCGCGCGAGGTGATCGCGCAGCTCTCCGAGCTCCGTCGCGATGCGCGACGCGCCCGCGAGGTCGCCGGTCGCCAGACGCGTCTCGAGCGACTGGAAATGCTGCGAGACGTCGTTCATGAGCGACACGCCCGTTCGCGGCGCCCGGTCGCCGTCTTGCGCGGCCGACGCGCCGAGCGAGATCGCGAAGCAGAGCGCCGCGACCACGGCGATCCAGGAGCGACGATGGCCGCGCCCGCGCATCAGAACGAGAAGACCATCTCGACGCCGAAGTACAGCCGCTCGTCGTCCTCGGCGTCGAGTGCCGAGGCGTCGATCAGGTCGAGCCAATCGTGGCCGACCTCGAGCTTGCCGGTGATGTGGGGATTGGCGGTGAAGCACAGTCCGGCGGACAGGCGCTTCAAGCTGTGCGCGTCGAAGCCGAAGTCCTCCGCCTGCGCGATCGGCTTGCCGGAGAACGCATAGCCTTCGTCCTCGTCGCTCGTCGCGATCTCGCTGTAGCGCAGGAGGAGCTCGAGCTTCTGGGTGAGCTTCACGCTCGGCTCGACGGCGTACCACGTGAGGTCGCGGTCGAACGCGTCGACCTCGTCGCCGATGAACGCCTGACCGAACTGGAGGTTGACGCTCGCGCGACGCGCCTCGGCGATGCGCGCATCGGCTTCGTACGCCGTGAGATCCACCGCGCGGCTCGGGCTCGCGCCCGCCGTCGAGAGCGCGCCGTCGGCGCCGACGGGCTCGATCGCCTCGCCGCTGAGTCGGAACGCGGTGCGCTCGCTCTTGCCGCTGGCCAAGACGCTGAGGCTCGAGTACAGGTCGTCGAAGGGCTCGCCGTACACCTTCAGCGCGCCGAGCTTCGCCGGACTGTTGTCCGCGCTGCCGCTCGATCCGTTCATCAACGCGGCGATCCAGTGGACTCCGCCCAGCGTGCCGTAGAGCTCGACGCCTTCGTCGATCCCATACGGGTCCGCGGCCGTGAACGAGATCCAGCGCGTCTCGTCCGCGTCCCAGCGCAGGTAGTCCTCGCCGAAGGGGATCTCGAACCGGCCCACCTTGAAGCCGATGCCCTCGCCTTCGTCGGCGCCGAACACGTTGCGCACGTTCGCGTACAGCTCGCCGACCATGAATTGGTCGCTGCTCGGGAAGCGCACGATCCAGGTTTCGTCGTGCAGGTGGACGCGATCCCAGATCTCGACGTCGAGGAACAGGCTGGCTTCCTTGACGAGGAACGATCCGTTCTCGGACGTGCCGACGCCGCCGGTGTCGAGGTACGTGAACGCCGCGTAGCCGCCGACGTCGATGTTCTCGAACCACCGCCGCGCCAGCACGTGGTCGTTCGCCGGCGCTTGGATCGCACTCAGCTCCTCGCCGGAGAGATCGATCGACGTCGTTTCGGACTTCGAGGCCGCCGCCGGCGGCTGCGCCTCGAGCGCGTCGATGCGCGCGCGGAGACGGCGCAGCTCGTCGAGGACCGCGCTGTGACCGGACGGCGGATCGTCACCGCCGAGCTCTTGAGCGCGGGCGGTCGCGACCACCGTGAGGACGGCGAGCCAGGCGAACCGGGGCATGGAAGGGGATCCGGGGG
>CAZQHA010000508.1:0-3478 GCA_964592795.1 uncultured Planctomycetaceae bacterium
GTCGCCGCGCAAGAGCGTCGGGACGTTCGACTGGATCACGCAGGCGAGCTCGAGGCCCTTCTCGGAGATCCGCGGCGCGAGCAAGTCGACCGAGCTCTCGACGATCGTGCGCAGGTCGAAGTCGACGTGCTCGAACTCGAGCTTGCCGGCCTCGATCTTCGAGAAGTCGAGGATGTCGTTGATGATCGTCAGGAGCGCTTCGCCCGACGTGCGCACGGTCTCGGCGTGCGCGCGCTGCTCGGGCGCGAGGGGGCCGTCGAGCAGGAGGCGCGTCATTCCGATGACGCCGTTCATCGGAGTGCGGATCTCATGGCTCATCACCGCCAGGAACTCGCTCTTCGCGCGCGTCGCGTCCTCGGCGCGACCGCGCTCCTGCGCGTTCTCCGCGGCCAGCCGCTCGAGCTCGATCTTCTGCCGCGCGTCGCGCAGCGTGTGCGCGCGCAGCATGCCGGCCCAGGCGGCGCACACGCCGACTTGGACGAGCGCGATCCCGAAGTGGAACGCGAGCTTCGTGAAGCCGACGTACGAGCTCTCGAAGAAGTAGTAGTTGACGCCCGAGTTGTGCATCACCGCGAACAAGATGTGCTGCGCGATGATCAAGAGCGCGCCCGGCCACATGCACTTCCCGTCCTGGTACACGAGCATCATCGTGAACGCGGTGAAGAAGAAGAAATGCATCTCGGCCAGGCCGTGCATCTGGTAGATGTGCAGCGCGACGAACGTCTGGAGCGAGATCCCAGCGATCGAACGCGTCGCGAAGCTCTCGGGCGCGATCGCGCGGCTCGCGAAGAACATCGCGGTCGCCGCGCCGCCGACGACGAACGTGGTCAGCCACGTGTCGTAGAAGAAGCCCAGGAGCAGCGCGACGCAGACGTGTCCGAGGACGAACCAGCCCATCCACCGGTCGCCGCGCGCGTAGATCGGGCGCAGGATCGCGCGCACCTCGTGCGGCTCGAAGCCCTCTTCGAGCGGCACCGCGGCCTTCGTCGAGGTCATGGCGTCAGGAGTCCTCGGCGGCGTCGGGGAGCGCGCACCCGTACGCCGTCGTCGCCTCCGGCGAAAGCGACGGGAGCGGTGCGCCCGCGAGGAGCGCCTCCAGCGCCAGGCGCGCGAACTCGGTGGCTCGATCGTCGCAGTAGCGCGCGCGGTTGTAGTTGCCGCGGAAGAAGAGCTCGCCGTCCGCGCTGAGGATCACCGCTTGGGGCGTGGAATAGACGCCGAGCTCGGCGGCGATTCGACCGTCCTCGTCGGCGATCGGCGCCATCGGGAGCTTCAGCGATTCGAAGCGCCGGAGCGCGCCCGCGACGTCGTCGCACTCGAGCAGGGCCACGAATCGCACGCGCGTCGCGTACCGGGCCGCGAGCTCGCGCACGTGCTCGAGGTTGAACCGCGAGCACGGGCACGCGGGATTGAACACGTGGACGAGCGTCGGCCGACCGTCGACGGGCGCGAGCCGGTCGAGGGCGCTGCCCGCGCCCAGCACGGCGCCCACTTCGGGCTGCACGAGCCCGGCGGGCCGCGGCGTCGGGAGCGAGTAGCGCCAATCCTCGAGCCAGAAGACCCACCCGACGAGGAATAGGAGCGCCGCCGCGATCGTCGACGCGACGACGGTTTTCTGCGGCGAGTCCGCGCCCGCTCCAGGAAGCGTCGTGCCGTATCGGGATGCCGGAGGATGCATGCGAGCTCGGGCCAGGCGACGCGGGCTCTTTCGGCATTCGCGTGCGACGAGATTTAACGCGGCGCGAGCACCCCGTATCCTCGGTTGGTCCGAGTCATCCGCATTCCACGCTCTCGGAGTACCTCATGCGCCAAACGCTGCCTCTCGTCCTCGCCGCCGCGCTCGGTTGGAGCGCGTCGACGCAATTCAGCCGCATCGGTGCGTTTCCTTCCCACATGGAGGAGCGCAGCTTCGACCTGCCGCTCGACGTCGACTCGAACGGCGCCCCCAAAGGCAGGAAGGAGGTCGCGGAGACGCGCACGCACATCGTCGTTCCGGACTTCTACGGCCGGCTGGTCGCCGTCACGCAGGACGGAGGCCGCGCGCTCCTCTGGTACGCCGACACCGCGGGAACGGTGCGGAACGTCGTGACCGACGCGAGCACGGTGCCCTTGACCGTCGAGCAGCGCCCCGCGAGCGCGATGATCACGCGTGTGACACGATGAAAGGGCTCCGCGGCCGTCCCATGATGCTTGCCGCTCCACCCCAACCGTTGGAGTCCAACCCATGAATCGAGGTCGGAACTTCGCGTGGATGGTCGCAGCTCTGCTCGCCGCGGGCTGCACCCACGCACCAGCCCCCGTGTCGGAGGAGTCGATGGCGCCGTCCGAGAAGCCGTCCGAGAAAATGGTGAAGTCCGACGCCGAATGGCGCGCGTCGCTCAGCCCGGAGGCGTATCGCATCCTGCGCGAGAAAGGCACGGAGCGCGCCTTCACCGGCGAGTACCACGACTCGCACGAAGCCGGCGTGTACCGCTGCGCGGGGTGCGGCACGCCGCTCTTCAGCTCGGATCAGAAATACGACTCGGGCTGCGGCTGGCCGAGCTACACGGCGCCGATCGACGCCCAGGCGGTCGACGAAGCGATGGACAAGAGCCACGGGATGGTGCGCACCGAGGTTCTCTGCACGCGCTGCGGCGGCCACCTCGGCCACGTCTTCGACGACGGGCCGGGTCCGACCGGGCTGCGCTACTGCATCAACTCGGGCGCGCTCGACTTCGAAGCCCGGTCCGCCGAGAAGAAGCCGTAGCCGTTACACTCGCGCCCGCATGCCGATCGCACGAGTCCTCCGCATCGCCGCGCGCGCGCTCCTCGCCCTCATCGCGACCGTCGCGTTCGCGCCGACGGGCTTCACATGAGAGATGTGCAAGAACGCGATCGGGTCCGATCGCAATCACCTCGCCGAGGGCATCAACACGAGCGTCCTCTTCATGATCGCGATGGTCTTCGTCGTGCTCTTCGGATTCATCGGATGCGTCTGGTGGAGCACGCGCGCCGCGCGGCGTCGTGAGCGAGCCGGCGAGCCGTTCGCCCCCTCGGGCAAGCTGCGCTGGAGCGACGACGAGCTCTTGAAGTAGCGCGCGGCGTCACGGCTCGCGCAGGAGGATGAGGACGCGCCCGCCGGCGTCCGGCGCGTGGACCTCGAAGCGCGGCGCGCGCACCTCGATCCGCTCGATCGCCTCGCGCGCGAGACCCTCCCGCAGGATCGATTGCACGGCGTCGACGCGCGCCTGCGCCATCTCGAGCGCCGCGACGCGCGTGCGCTTGCGAGCGCGGGCCGGCGCGTCCGACCGCAGGATGTCGAGGACCTGCTCGAGCCCGGCCTCGAGCGTGGCGAGCTCGCGGTCGAGCGCGCGCAGCCGCTCGCTCGCCGCGCGAGCGTCCGGCGCGCCCACCGCGAGCAGCGTGCGGACCTCGGCCGCGGCCGCGGAACGCTGGCGCACGAGCTCCGCCCGCCGGTGCCGCGCGCGCGCGACGAGCT
>CAZQHA010000509.1:0-3467 GCA_964592795.1 uncultured Planctomycetaceae bacterium
GACCAGCCCGCCGTCGCGCTCGACGAGGCGCAGGAACTCGAACGCGACCATCCTGCCGTTCTTGACCGTGCGCGACACCGCGAGCATCGCGCCGCCGAGCGGCGGGCTCCAGCGCTCCTCGACCGAGGACCCCGAGCTCCTCGTCCCGACCCACGCGCCGGAGAGCCACGCCATGTCGCCGATCGCGGCCTTGGCCGACTCGGGCATCGGGATGTCCTCCGCATGGCGGTAGAGCGCGACCGATTCCTTCCCCGCGGGCGGATCGACCACGACGCTGACGATCAGTCCGTCGGCCGTGTTGCGGAACTTCCTGCGGATCCTCTTGATCCCTTCGGCCGCGCCGGACAGCCGCTCGAACGCGACCTCGTACTCGAACGTGCCGTCCTTCCACGCGCCGCGATAGCGCGAGATCGTCTTGGGCTCGGCAACCTCGGTGACCGAGCCGTCGAGCGCGACGCGCACGTTCTTGTGCCCGGAGCCGTGGTTGTTCAGGACGACCGCCCCGTCCTCGACGCGCAGCAGGAATGTCGAGCTCATCGGAGGTCCTAGCTGTTCGAGGGCGCGGCCTTCGGTACGGTCCTCGACGTAGGTCCACTCGCCGTCCAAGGCGCGCAGCTCGTCGACCGGATTCGAGTGCGCGCTCGAGGCCAACGCGACCGAAGCCGCGCCGAGCGTTGCGAGGAGTGTCGTTGCGAGCCGAGTGCGCGAGTGCATTGCGAAGTTCCCTTTCGAATTGCGAGTCGTGCGGAGGGCGCTCCTTCGTCGCGGCGAGCTCGGGCCGCGCGCGGGCGCCAGACAGGCGGCGCGAGTATCGCAAACACGGAAGCTTCGTGGATTGAACGAATGCGACGTGACCCGTGGACTGGTCGCACCGGCATCGCCTGCGGCTTGATCCGCGTGTCCCCGCGCGCGTCTGCAACTCCCCGCCCGTGAGCAAGACGCGCGATCGCTCGTGGTGCTTCTAGCGGGAGCGCGTCGAGTTCGACTGGAGTGGGTTCGGAAGACTGCCTTGCTCGACCGCATGACTACGGCCGCTGTTCAACCAGTGGGAGCAGTTGAGCGTGCACCTGGGCGAGTTCGCGCTCGGGCTGAAACCCGAACGACAGATTGCGGCCGAAGATGTTCAGGAGCGGAGCCAAGCTCCACGCGACCGCTGTGGCCTCGCGACGGGTATCGATTTGGACCCGACCGGCGGACCCGGGAACGCCCACGGTCAAGGCATACCCGGCCTTCAACTTCCACGGCAAGGGAATGACCAACGCGAGAATCGCAGCGCCCGGACTATGCCCCGGGCTGTGCCAGTAAGGAGTGCGCTCGAGCGGTTGAACGAAGATGATCAGAGTCGCTTCAGCAGGATCCGCCTCCAACGAGTCGAACCACGGTGATGCGGACAGCAACTGCTTAACTTCCTCCAGCGCCTGCTGAGACCCAGCGGCCATATTGGGTTCGGTGGTCTCGTAGACCAGGTGCGCCTTGAAGTGAGGTGAAGGCGCGGCGTCGATGCGAGCGGCGACTTCTGGTGAGAGTCGTGGCGCGTTGACAACGGAAACGCATCCTGTCCCGAGAAGGATCGCGAGACATAGGGCGCGACAACCGGCCCTCGAGTGCGAGCGCGCGTTGGACGTACCCCACACTCTCAGGGATCTCAAATGTGGCTTTCCTCTCCGAGTTGTGCCTCCACGGCGCGAGTCAGGGTACTCCGCGAGCGTGCTGACACCGCATTCGCGCGCGCCTGGTTAGTGAACGGCCACGCGCTGCGTCGCTGTGCCGTAAACTCAGAGGCTCGGTTCAAGCTTCTTACGGAACTCCACGGCGATGGGGATCGAGTTTTCGGGTCTCACAGACAGGGCTGACATGGCGTGGGTAGGTTAGCCTCGGCGTGATCGGCTTTGAGTTTCCCCGTCCCGACAACGCCGGCTCTTAGGATTTCACCCCTGAAGGGGCAGGTGCGCCACCATGGCTGAAAGCCAGGTTTCAGCCGCCTTCCTGCGCGACGTTTTGTTCTACGCGTCGAGCGTGGGCGTCGACTCCGCGACTCTGTGCCGCCAAGCCGGTTTCGCGCCGGCCCTGCTGTCGTCGCCGGATCGGAAGGTCCCAGGCAGGCACGGCCGCGCGCTGTGGACGGCGGCGGTCGAGGCGACGCGGGATCCGAATCTCGGGCTGCATGTCGGTTCAGCCGCGCATCCCTCCACGCTGGGCCTGCTCGCGCCAGTGTTACTGAACGCACCGACGCTCGGTTCCGCGCTCGACAAGCTGGGCCGCTACTCGAGACTCCTGATCGAGGCGATAGACCTCCGGGTCTCCCCCCCGCGCGAAGGGATGCGGAGGATCGAGTTCCCGCTCGTGGTGGCCGAACACAACTACGTCCAAGAGGATCCGCGACAGCCGATGGAGTGCACGATCGCGGCGCTCGTCTCCATCGCGGGCCAGCTCATCGGACGGCAGCTCCCGATCGACGAGATCTACTTTCGCCACCCGGCGCCCGCTGACCTGCACGAGCATGCACGGATTCTCCAGGCGCCCGTGCGCTTCTCGCGGCCGATCGATGGCCTGCGCGTCCCCGCAGGGGTTGTCGATTGGCCGATCCTGTTCTCTGACCCTTCGCTTCTCGCCCGGCACGAATCGAACGTGCAGGATTGCCTGCGAGCCGTAGGCGACGTCCAAGACGTCACGCGTCGCGCGCGGCAGACCGTCGCCGAGTTGCTGCGTGGCGACACGCCCGCGGTGGAGGACGTCGCGAGGCGCATGGGCATGAGCGCGCGATCGCTACAGCGCGCCCTGGCCGGGGAGCGCAGCACGTACCGTGAGGTCGTCGATGGCGTGCGCAAAGACCTCGCGCTCTGGCATCTGAGGCAGCCGAACATCTCGGTGGCGCAGGTCGCGCTGCTACTCGGTTTCTCTGAGCCGAGCGCCTTCCACCGTTCGTTCAAGCGGTGGCCCGGGGCGACGCCTCGCACCTTCCGCTCCGAGCGCTGATGCGGTCTTCGCTCCTGGAGCGCGACCACAAGCGGATGCCCAGCGCGACGAGCCAGAGGCTCCACAGCGTGTAGCCCACGGGCGTGAGCACGGAAAGCACCCCAGGTTCCATGCCCGCAACTATGGCGACGCCGTCCACGAGTCCGATGAGGAGTCCGAACGCGAGGAGCAATCCGCTGGATCCCCAGGCGCGGCCGAGACGCGGATCTCCACGAGCACAGAGAGCGACGCAGGCCGTCCACATTCCCGTCAGCATCTGGCCCATGTGCTCGCCGATCGCGACGCCCGCGTAATGGTTCAGCGCATCGAACACGAGGATCGCCGCGTCCTTCGTTGCCGCGCTGGCCTCCGAGTCGGCGTACACATCGGCCAGATGCGGCACGACGAACACCCAACGCGCCAAACCGATCATCTGGAGGACGCCGGCTAGGACGCCCAGCACCGTGGCGCAGCGCGCGACGGTCGCGCCGCGGACGGACGCGCAGCACGAG
>CAZQHA010000510.1:0-3465 GCA_964592795.1 uncultured Planctomycetaceae bacterium
GGGTGTCCCCATGGTGAAGACCGCCCTCGTCCAGACCTACCACCCCTACACGCAGTTCACGCACGTCCATCCCCTGGGGGTCATGGCGATCGCGTCGGCGGCGCGGGCGGCGGGTCACGCCGACCAGCACATCTTCGACATGAAGGTCGAGGACTGGACGCCGGCGCAGGCGTGCGACGCGCTCGAGAAGCTGCGGCCCGACGTCGTCGGCCTCTCGGCGATGACGTACGAGGCCGGCTGCATGCACGAGGTCGCCCGCGAGCTCAAGCGCCGCATGCCGAACGTGATCGTCGTCGCCGGCGGCCCGCACCCGAGCGTCGCCGCGGCGGACGTCCTGCTCGACCCCACCGTCGATTACGTCGTGCGCGGCGAGGGCGAGCACACGTTCGCGGATCTCCTCACGGGCATCGCCGAGAAGCGCACCGACTGGACGGAGTGCGCGGGCCTCTCCTGGCGCAACGCATCGGGCGAGGTCGTGCACAACCCCGATCGACCGCCGCCGTCGAAGCTCGACGAGATGCCCTTCCCGGCCTGGGACCTCATCGACCACAAGAAGTACTACACGGTGCCGCGCGGCGGCGTGATCTACGCGCACCCGGAGTTCGCGACGATGTTCAGCTCGCGCGCGTGCCCGTGGCGCTGCACGTACTGCCACAACAGCTACGGCAAGACGTTCCGCGAGCGCTCGGCGGAGCACGTGCTCGCGGAAATCGATCTGCTCGTGAAGGACTACGGAGTCAAAGAGCTCGTCTTCATGGACGACATCTTCAACTTCCGTCCGGACCGCGCGAAGAAGATCGCGCAGGGCTTGATCGATCGGAACTACAAGCTCGCGCTGACGTTCCCGAACGGCTTCCGCGGCGACATCCTCGACGAGGAGCTCGTCGTGCTCCTGAAGAAGGCCGGCATGTACCGCTGCATGGTCGCGGTCGAATCCGCGGTCCCGCGCATGCAGAAGGTGATGAAGAAGAACCTGAAGATCGACAAGGTGAGGAAGATCGTCGACTTCATCGCACGACAAGGCGTGATGGTGCACGGCGCGTTCATGCTCGGCTTCCCGACGGAGACCGAGGAGGAGATGGAAGCGACGATCGACTGGGCCGCGAGCTCGAGCTTCCACACGGCGGCGTTCTTCCGCGTCATTCCGTTCAAGGGCACGGAGCTCTTCACGCAGGTCGAGCACGCCGGCTTCAACCTCCCGACCGATTGGTCGGCGTACGAGCCGTACAAGAGCGACATCAACCTCTCCGCCGTGCCGGAGGAGAAGATCTTCCAGCTGCGCAAGAAGGCCTATCGCCGCTTCTATCTCAACCCGAAGAGATTGGTCCGCATCTTCAACCTGATCCCGCGCAAGAGCCACATGCTCCCGTACCTGACGCTCTTGTTCGCGCGACGCGCTTACGCTAGATAGCCGGCAGCACCGAACGGCGCGCGTAGAGCTGACGGGCCAACGATGATCACGTCCTTCGAGGTCCACAACTTCAAGTCGATCAAGCGGCTGAAGATGGACTTGCACCCGTTCCTGGTTCTTGTAGGCCCGAACGGATCGGGCAAGACCAACATAGTCCGCGCGCTGGAGCTATTCGGAGAGCTCGTACGACGAGGAAGCACCGACCCCGTTCGAGACCAAGGCTATGACCAGATCATCCGGCGGGAGCAGCGGCCGGCGCGCGCCGGGCTTGCGTTTAGTCTCGGCCTCGCCGTTCCAGCGACTGCACTTCGAATGGCCCATCCCAGGCGACCGCATGACCCGAGCGCTGTCGTCAAATTGGAGCTCTCGCTCAAGCTTGCGGGCTCGATAAACAGCGAAGAGGTAACGGTCAAGAGTGAGTCGCTTCGCGTAACGAACGATCGAGACACGTGCTCCATTGTGCTCACCGATGGATCGACAGATGTTCATCTAGGTGATGACGCTGAACTGCACCAGTTCTTCTTTCCATTCGTGCGACGTATTGAGCATATGCGCGCGCCGGCGCAGGCCAGCGTATTCGACGACCGGGCCTCACTCGAGGCAGCCATCAAACAGGTATTCCAACACGAAGAGGACACGGAGAAGCGAGTACTCCGTCTCCTAAACTGGCAGCGCGTCATAGCTCCGTGGACCCGCTACGTCAGAGACACGGTTGAGGTGACGCGAATCCGCCTCGACAGCTCGTCCCTACGCACAGAATCGGCAATGGACTCGCGGGCGAGATCCGGGCTGATCGGCCCAAATGGGGAAGGTCTTGCGGCCGCTGTAGAAAAGCTTCGGGGCCGCGGCACCGAACCCAGCGCGACCTTCAAGTCGATTCTCGATGCGCTTCGCAACGTGTATCCAAGGATTGAAGACGTTGACACTCAACGCATTCCAACCGGACGCCTAATCTTGTCATTCAAGGAAGAAGGGATCTCTGATCCCCTCGGTCAGACGAATGTATCCGATGGCGTGCTACACGCACTCGCATTGCTGCTTGCGATCGAGGGCCGTTTCGGTGGTGAAGGCTTGCTTGCAATCGAGGAGCCGGAGAACGCGATACACCCTTGGTCAGCTCGGGCAATAATCTCTCGCGCCCAGCATGTTGCGCGGCGACGGCAGATACTGATGACGACCCACTCAGAGACTGTGGTCAATGCCGTGACGGATCCCGCCTGTCTTTCTCTCGTCGAAAACACGAGGCGAGATGGAACCATCGTGACGCCAGCACTGGTCAAGGAGTCCGCACTGCGCGCAATCCTCAGCGAGAGTGGCCAGAAACTTGGGGACGTATGGTTGGACGGGTCGATTGGTGGAGTGCCTTTTAGCGACAGTGAGTCATAAGTGACTAGACGGCGATCGCGACCTCGAAGAGGTCTTCCCACGGTCGGGCTAATTGTTGAAGGAGATACTGAGTACGCGTCGCTTCCCCGACTGCACACCAAGCGTCTGGTTCCAAACTGTCCGCCCCTTCACGCCATCAATCTTGGCGGCTTGGGTCAGACACTGAGCGCGATCGGAATCGCTAGGCGCATCGCGCCAAAAGTCATCGCGCACGTCCAAGCTGGGCGCTCGAGCGTGGTTGTCTGCTTCGACAGGGAAAACCGCCAAGAGTGCGCTCCTGGGTTGGCAACGGAAGTAAGTTCTGCACTCGCGGATGAACTCGTTAGAAGGGGAAAGCACGGAGTGGCCGTGTGCGTCGTTGTCGTGGACCGGGCCTTTGAAGCTTGGATCCTCGCGGACGCTGCGGGCCTTGTGTCAAGGGGCCACTTCGTTCGAGCGCCAACCTTTCGCTGTTTTGAGGGCCAATCCGGCTCCCAGAGCAAGAAGGGAACAATTGAGATCTCGCGCTTGCTCGATCGTGACTATGACAAGACGCGCGATGGACCGCGCCTATTCGAACGGCTTGACTTTACTTCTGCTCGACAGCATGGCGCAGGAGCCCGTGGTTCAAAGAGCCTCGACAAGTTTCTGAGATGCCTGGGAGTGTGATGATTGATAACGATCAGGGT
>CAZQHA010000511.1:0-3458 GCA_964592795.1 uncultured Planctomycetaceae bacterium
ATCTTCTTCCGGCTCGCGACGCTGTTCTGCGGCGGGACGCTGCTGCTCGTGGCGGGGCGCCTCCAAGCGCGCGACGTCCCGGTCGCCGACGCTTGGCGCTACGTCTTCCTCCTCGCGGCGCTCGTGTTCGGCGTCTGCGCGCTCGCGAACGCGTGGGCGATGCCGCGCCCGGCCGCCGACGTCGCCAGCCGCAGCACGCGGACGCCGCACGAAGCGCGGCCGTCGTTCGGCGAGGTCGTCGGCGACTACTTCCGGCAACCGCGGCTCGCGCCGATCCTGGCGTTCATCCTCACCTACCGGTTGGGGGAGTCGATGATCTCCGCGCTTTCGACGCCGTTCCTGCTGCGGGGGCTGGGCGTGTCGCTCGAGGACGTCGGCTGGCTCAAGGGCACGGTCGGCCTCCTCGCGCTGACCGTCGGCGGCCTGCTCGGGGGCCTCGTCATCGCGCGCTTCGGCATCAAGCGCTGCTTCTGGCCGATGGTGCTCGCGATGAACCTGCCCAACGTCTTCTACGTGTGGGCCGCGATCGAGCCGCCGTCGACGCTGTTCTTGGGGACGCTGATCGCGGTCGATCAGTTCGGGTACGGCTTCGGATTCTCCGCGTACCTCGTCTACCTCATGTTCTTGTCGCGCGGCCGGCCGTTCGCGACGGCGCACTACGCGATCTCGACCGGCTTGATGGCTCTCTCGGCGCAGGCGGCGAGCTACGTCTCGGGCGGCATCGCCTCGGCCGTCGGCTTCCGCGGCTTCTTCGTGATCGTCTGCGTGGCGAGCGTGCCGGGCATGTTGACGCTCTTCTTCATCCCGATGGAAGGCGAGGATCTGCACTCGGCGCCGAGCGAAGCTCCGTGACAGAATGGCGGCGAATGTCGAGCGCGGCTCGCCCCCTCGTCGACTGGATCACGATCGCGACGTTCCTGATCGCGATCGCCGCGCCCGCCGCGGACACGCTCGTGCGCACCGACGAAGCGCGCGGGCCCGCGCCCGAGAAGCGTGCGCCGGCTCCGCGCCCGCTCGCGCCGAACAACTTGCGGACGCTCACGCAGTATCCCGCGCAGTACGAGTCGTTCTTCGACGACACATTCGGGCTGCGCGACGTGCTCGTTCGCGGACACGCGGTCGTGCAGCTGTTCGGGTTCGGCGTCGCTCCGGCGGAGAACGTGATCGTCGGCGAGCAGGGTTGGCTCTTCTACGCGGGCGAATCGACCGTCGAGGTCTACCGCGGCCTGGCGCCGCTCGCCGGGCCGGTCCTCGAGGCCTGGCGCCGAGCGTTGGAGGCGCGCCGCGACTTCCTGCGCGAGCGCGGCATCGAGTACCTGTACGTGATCGCTCCGAACAAGGAGTCGATCTATCCGGAGCACATGCCCGGCAAGTTCAACGTGCTCGGCCCGACGCGGCTCGACCAGCTCGCCGAGCACCTGCGCGCTCACTCGGACGTCGAGTTCCTCGACCTGCGAGCGGCGCTCCTCGCGAAGAAGCGCGACGACGCTCCCGAGGACTGGCTGTACGGTCGATTGGGGACGCACTGGAACGGACGCGGCACGTACGAAGCGTACCGCGCGATCGTCGAGCGGCTCGCGCCGCGCTTCGGGGCGCGGGCTCCGTTCGATCGGGCCGACCTGGAGCTCATCGTCGTCCCCGGACACGGGGACACCTGGGGCACGCGGATGTACATCGACGATCTCTTGCCGCAGCGCGTGACGGAGTACGCGCCGCCGCGCGACCCGCGCTGGAAGTCGATCGACGCGACGCAGTGGGGCCCGGGCCGAGTCGCCCGATTCGAGATGGAGGATCCGGCGCTGCCACGCGTGCTCCTCTTCCACGATTCGTTCGGGCCGTACCTCGAGAAGCTCCTCTCGCGCCACTTCAGCAGCACGGTCTGCGTCTGGAGCCGCAGCTTCGACGCGTCCGCGATCGAGCTCGCCGAGCCGGACCTCGTCGTCGAGCTGTTCGTCGAGCGCTCCTTGGTCATGCCCCCGCCTCCGCTCCCGGTCGGCGTGGACGATTCCGCGCGAGATGCCTTCGAGCGCTCGAGCGACGTCCGCTGGAAGCTCGACCGGACGTCCGCGACCGCGGGTCTGGAGACGGACGGCGCGACGCGCGTCGAGCGCGGAGACGCGTGCTTCTCGATCCGCCGTGGGAGCGCCGCCGACCGCTTGTTCGTGCCGCGATTCGACACGGCGAACACGCGGCTGCTCGTCCTCTGCGCCGAGATCGACGCGGAGCAGCCATCCACGCTGACCGTGCTCTACCTCCCTCCCGGCGAGACCCAGTACCGACACCGCAATCGATCGAAGGCGCTGCTGCGGGCGGGACACAACCGTGTGTTCCTGCGGTTCGATCCGCGCCGATTCGACGGACGACTCTGCCTCCAGACGGAAGGGGTGGAGCTGTGCGACCTCGAGATCCGCGCCGTCGAATGAGCCCGCGGCGGCGTCTCGCGCGGTGGACAAGTCGCTCGCTGCGCCGACAATGACCGCCCCACGATGCTCTTCAGCTCCGCGCTCTTCGTCTTCCTGTTCCTGCCCGCGGTGCTCCTCGCGTACTACGTGCTCCCGCGTGGACTGCGCAACGCGCTGCTGTTCCTCGCGAGCTTCGTCTTCTACGCGTGGGGCGAGAAGATCCTGTCGAGCGTCATGCTCGGCTCGATCCTCGCGAACTGGGCGCTGGGACTGTGGGTCCAGCGCGCGCGCGAGCGGGGCGAGGGAAAGGGCGTGGTCGCGATCGCGGTCGCGTTCAACCTGGCCGTGCTCGTGCTCTTCAAGTACGCGGACTGGCTGTGGTCGATCGTCGACGCAGTCTTGCGCGCGACCGGCCTCGTCGATCAGCCCCTTCCGAAGCTCGGAAGCTGGATCGAGGGACATCCCGACTGGGCCGCGGTGTTCTTGACCGAGAGCGGCTCGATCCGGCTCCCGATCGGCGTCTCGTTCTTCACGTTCCAAGCGACGTCCTACATCGTCGACATCTACCGCCGGGACGTTCCCGCCGAGCGGAGCCTCGTCGACTTCGGGATGTACAAGTCGTTCTTCCCGCAGCTGATCGCCGGCCCGATCGTGCGCTACCGCGACGTGCACGAGCAGGTTCATTCGCGCCGCACGACGCGCGCGGGGTTCGCGTACGGGGTGCGCCGATTCGTGATCGGGCTCGGCAAGAAGATGCTGATCGCCAACGTCGTCGCGAAGGCCGCCGACGGCGTCTTCGGCATTCCGAGCCACGAGCTGACCCCGTCGCTCGCGTGGCTCGGCATCGTCTGCTACTCGCTGCAGATCTACTTCGACTTCTCGGCGTACTCCGACATGGCGATCGGCCTGGGGCACATGTTCGGGTTCCGGTTCCTCGAGAACTTCGACTACCCGTACGTCGCGCGCTCGATCACGAACTTCTGGCGCCGGTGGCACATTTCGCTCTCGACGTGGTTCCGCGACTACGTGTACATCCCGCTGGGCGGCAATCGCGCG
>CAZQHA010000512.1:0-3456 GCA_964592795.1 uncultured Planctomycetaceae bacterium
TCCACCCGCTCGCAAGCGCGAACGAGTCGATCGAGACTTGGTGCGCGGCGCACGGTGCGGCTGCGTAGGAGGGCTACGCCCCACGGCGAGCCCGCCGGAGTCTGAGCCACAGGGAACCCACGCAGTTCAAAAAAGATTCTCCGCGGGGCGGGCGGCTCAGACCGGCGTCGCGGGCTTCGCTTCACGCGCCGCGTACGCCTCGTACGCCCCGCGCAGCGCGCGCACGCGCGCTCCGGGACGGCCGTCGCCGATCGTCGTCCCGCCGACGTTCACGATCGGCACGACGCCGCGCGTCGAGCTCGTGAGGCACGCTTCGTCGAGCGACGCGAGCTCGCTCTCGTGCATGGCGGCGCGGTCGACCTCGATCTCAAGGGCGCGCGCGAGCTCGTACACGATGCCGCGCGTGACGCCTGCGAGCACGCCCTCCCCCGCGGTGCGCAGCCTGCCGCCCGAAACGCCGTAGAAGTTCGAGCTCGTGCCCTCGCGGAGGAAGCCGTCGCGATCGACGATCACGTGCTCGAACGCGTCCTTCCGACCGAGCGGATACGGCCGGCGCTCGAGCACGAACTTCGCGGTCTTGATCAGCGGCCTCGGCCTCTCCAGCGTGCGCGTCAGCTCGACTCGAACGCCGTCCTGGATCCAAGCCTCGGGAATCGGCGCGAAGGCGGAGAGGCCGATCAACGTCCGCGACTCCGCGCCGCCGCATTCGATGGCTCGCTCCAGCACGTCGATGCGCACGATCGCGTCGGGCGCGGGATACGCGCTCGCGATCTCGTGGAGCGCGCGCCGCAAGCGCGCGCGGTCGAGGCGCTCTCGCCATCCGAGCAGCGCGAGACAGCGGTCGGTGCGATCGAAGTGGGCGTCGAGCGCGAGGAACCGGACGTGGTCGAACGTACGGAAGGCGGAGTACACCCCGAGCGGCAATCCGTCGTAGAGCTCGTGCACGGCTTTCGCCTGCGGCGGAACGGGACAGGCGCGGGCGCCTTCGGTCGTCAGCGCCCACAACTGGATCGGGCTGGAGCTCATGTTCCCTCGTGGGCTCTGCCGCGCCGGTCCGCGAGGACGCGCGCGAGGAGCGCCGCCGCGACGAACGCGGCCAGCGACCAGGACGGAATGAACGGTTCGACGCGCGCGAAGTAGCGCTCGCAGAAGCGGAACGTGCCGAAGAGATTGGCGGCGATCGCGAGCACGATCGTCGCGTACGCCACGAAACCGATGCGCGGGCCCATCCCCGTGGCGGCGAGGAGCAGGAGGAACGGCATGGCCTCGAGGAGGTAGCGGTTGCCGAACTGCGCGTAACCGCTCGCGAAGTAGAGGAGGAGGGCCGCGACGAACGGCGCGATCCCGAGCACGAGCGCGGGCGTGTAGCGCGTTCGATTTCGTCCCGCGAGGAACGCGAACAGGATCGGCGGCGTCACGAAGAAGAGGCTCTGACCCAGCGGGTCGTACGTCAAGCGTCCCATGCCGTCGCGCGGCAGGCGGAAGTTCGCGAAGTAAAGGCTCAGGTTGTCGGCGACGTAACGCACGTCGAAGAGGCCGTGCTCGGCGTACCGCTCGCGCAGACGCGGATCACCGGTCGTCAGGATCTGGTTCGTGAGACCGTCGTCGAACACGTTCCCAAAGCGCGCGGCGTTGTACGCGGCTTGGATGACCACGGCCAACATGATCGGGGCGAGGAACGCGGCGAGCTGGCGCCGGAATCCGCCCGCGGCGCGGATCCACAGCACCGCGACGAAGAAGAGACCGAGCAGCGCGACGATGTTGCGGCCCAGGATCGCCAGGCCGAAGAACGCTCCGGCCAGCGCGGCGTCGCGCGCGCGAGCGCGGTCCGACAGCACTGCGATCGACGCCGCGAGGACCGCCGTCGTCGTGAAGATCTGCGCCGCGAACCACACCAGCCCGGCGCAGGCCAGATAAAAGTGCACGGTGCCGAACGCGAAGAGCAGCGTCAGCCCGACGCACGCGCCTTCGTCGATGCGGCAGACGCCGACGCGGTCGGCGCGGCGCAGCAGCCAGTAGAAAAGTCCGACGTTCAGCGCTCCGACGAGGCTGCTCGCCAGCGCGTCGCTGACGTCGAGCCCGAAGAGCCAGACGAACGGGACCATCACGACCGGCGTCAGCGGCGCCCAGTACCCGAAGCGCCGGCCCTCGTGGAGGCTCCAGTCCTGGAGAACGGTCCGCTCGAGCCGCTCGCGCCGCCAGGCGTCGCGCTCGGACGCGGTCATCTCCGCGCCGATGGCCTCGAGCCGCTGCTCCGCGTCACGCTCGGCGCGCGCGAGCACACGTTGAAAGGCCTCCTCGCGGATCGCGAGTCGGCCGTGCAGCATCGCGTCGGCCATCAACACGTGGTGCGCGAACCACGACTGCGTGTACTCGAACCGGAAGCTCCCGGCGATCGCGAGGTAGACGAGCCCGCACAGACCAGCGAGGAGCGTGGCGCGCGAAGCGAGCGGTCGAGTCGAGGCCACGGGGCGCAGAAGCTACCGGAGCCCCCGTGCACCGGCAATCGAGCCGTCAACGCACTTTCAGGAGCGGCAGGAAGTAGCGGTAGTAGATCTCGAGGCTGAGCACGCACATCGCGGTCGTGTAGCTGCGATCCTCGTCGTCGTCCTGCGCGTAGCGCGCGTAGACGTCGATCGGTCGCCACGATCCGTCGGGTTCCTGCGACGGAAGGAGCGTCGACTTCATCGCTTCGTTCCAGCTCGACCACGCTCCGCCGCCCGTGCGGAACATCGCGAGCGTCCCGTAGTACCAGAAGTACAGGTTGCCCTGCGCGCGGTGCACGAACGCGTCGTCGTTCGTGTAGCGGTAGCCGCGCGGCGCGCGGTTGAGCACGAACGCGCGCTGGGCCGAGTGCGACTCGGCCTGGATGTCCTCGCCGAGCAAGGAGAGCGCGAACAACGCCGCCGGCGTCGACGCGGGCAGCGTCGGGTAGCCCGAGCCGAGCCGCTCGGGGTCGTGGTTGTAGCGGTAGTACTCGCCCTCGTCGTCGCGCGCGTTCTCGAGGAACGCCCGCGCGGCGTCGAACGCGGCGTCGGGCACGTCGACTCCGGAGAGGCGCGCCGACTCGAGCGCCATCACCTGCCACACCGTGATCGACGTGCGCGGCCAGCGGTCGAACGTGCGCTCGTCGGGATAGAAGTAGCCCCAGCCGCCGAAGAAGCGCGGATCCTTCTTCCGCGATTGGTGCGCGAGGATGTGCTCGACCGCCGCGCGCAGCGGAGCGCGCAGTCGGTCGTCGCCGGAGAGCGCCAGGCACTCGGCGATCGCGAACGTCGCGATGCCGTGGCTGTACGCCTCGGTGTCGCCGAAGTGTCCGCTCTCGCCGTCCTGCAGCGCGAGGAGCGCGTCGAGCGCGCGCTTCACGACCGGCGAGTGGACCGTGCTCGACACGTGCGTGTGGCCGGCGCCGAGGAACGCGAGCAGCGCGAGGCCGGTCTTCCCGACCGCGACGTG
>CAZQHA010000513.1:0-3450 GCA_964592795.1 uncultured Planctomycetaceae bacterium
CACCCCGCCTACCTGCTCCGCAGCCCGGGCGAGAAGAAGGAATGCTGGAAGGACATCCAGCTCGTGATGAAGGAGATCGGTCTCGCGCGTCCGTCGCAATCGCCCGGCGCGCCGCCCGGCGATCCGTAACCGGCGCGCGAGGCGCGGATAGCTCGCGCCGTCCCGTGAGCGTCACTCTCGGGACGGTCGGCGAGGCTTCCGCGTAGCGTTGACCCTACGCAAAAGTACCGGTATCCTCCTCGGCCGCTCTGCCGACCCCTGGGTGCGTTTGCCGAGGGTTCGTGGGTTCAAAACGGGTTCGGATGACGTCACTGGCGCCGCGCGCGGCGCGCGTGAACGCATCGGCCGAAACCCGCTTCGCGCGCGCCGCGAAGTCGATCCACGATCCGCTCGTTCACGGCGACGCGCTCGAATCGGTGCGAGCGAAGACCTCAACCGACGCGAACGACATCGATCGAAAGCACCATCGAAGGCGCGTCCTTCGGACTCGTGCACGATCGGAGCTCGCGCGCGAAGGCTGAGCCCCCGACGTCAATCCCCATCCCTTGGCTGCGACGCATCTGCCCCCCCGATGCCGGCTGGTATCGCTCTCCATTTCCTTTTCGTCGAACCCGATCACGGGTCATCGCCGTGGGCAGCCGCGAGCAGAGCCGCCTCGACTCCGCCGGATCGCCGGCTGAGCGAACGGTCCAATCGCCGTCGACTCTTCGGAAGGTCTCACAACCCATGCGCCTGAGGTTGCTCCTCGTGCCGCTTCTCGCGGCGCTCCCCTGCTCCTGCAAATCGAGTGGATCCGAGAAACCGCCGGCAGGGAGTCCGGCGGCGCAAGAGGCCGAAGCGCGCGCCGCGGAAGAACAGGCGGCGGTCGAGGAGGCCGGGCGGCAAGAAGGCCAAGTCAGCGAGGACACCGCGCGCCTGTCGCGGCGGTCCGAGCAGCAGGCCTTCCTCGCCAGCGAGTACATCCGGCAGGGCGACGCGCTCCTCGAGCAAGCCGACCTGCCGGGTGCATTGAAGGCCTACGCGTCCGCGCTCGAGATCCAGCCGTCGAGCGACGCCGCGCGAGCGAAGCTGCGCCGCGTCGAGTCGCTGATGGGCTCGGCGTACCAGGACGCGGCGACGTTCATCCAGGACGTCACCGAGCAGGAGATGGTGCGCCGCGCGCAGGCGCGCCTCGCCGCCGAGGACGCCGCCCAGCAGGGCGACATCGCGATGCGCGCCGGCGAGTACGGCGCCGCGATCGAGCACTACCGACAAGCCGAGCTGATCCTGCGCTACCACCCCTTGATCGCGTCCGAGTCGCTCGACGAGCGCCTGGTCGCGAGCAAGCTCCAGACCGCGATCGCGGCGTACGACGAGGCCGCGCGCGTCGCCGACGCCAAGGCGCAGGCCGCCGCCGCCGCCGCGCGGGAAGCGCGCGAGCGTGAAGAGCGCACGTACCGCGAGAACCGGCTGCGCTCGCTGTTCGCGGAAGCGAACGCCGCGTTCCTGAACGAGGACTACGCGCGCGCCGAGGCGCTGACGTCGCAAATCCTGCTCGACGACCGCAACAACGAAGCCGCGATGGCGCTGCGGCAGACCGCGCGCGACGCGCGCCATTACCGCACCGCGGAGGTGAACCGCGAGAACTACCGCGAGCAGTGGGTCCGCACGTTCGAGGAGCTCGACACGATGAACGTGCCGCAGACGGACACGCTCGTGTTCGACGACTTGAAGCGCTGGAACGAGGTGTCGGCGCGCACGCCGCTCGAGTTCAGCAAGCTCGACGCGACCGGGAACGAGGACAAGGCCGCGGTGCTCGCGCGCCTCGACGCCGTCACGTTCGCGCCGAACTTCGGCGGCGCCGACGGCTCGGGCTCGCCGCTCGAGGAGATCGCGTCGTTCCTGCAGAGCCTGACGGGCGTCAACTTCATGCTCAGCCCGAAGGTCCGCACGGAGCTCGACGAGGAGCAGAAGAGCATCAAGCTGCAGCTGCCGCCGCGCAGCGTGCGCAAGGTGCTCGACATGATCGCGGAGACCTCCGAGAGCCTGCGCTGGAAGATCGAGGACGGCGTCGTCAAGTTCGTCACCAAGGACGAGCTCGTCGGCGGTCAGGTGCTGCGCACGTACGAGGTGCGCGACCTGATCCACCCGATCCCGGACTTCCCCGGCCGCGAGATGAACGTCGCGCCCTCGGGCGGCGTGCAGCTCACCGAGGAGGAAAAGACCGTGCGCGAGTCGAACGTCGTCACCGCCGACGCGCTCGACACGCTGATCCGCAACAACGTCGCGCCGGGCTCGTGGGAAGCCGACCCGCAGAACAGCCTCAAGATCACCGAGACCGGCAACATGGTCGTGCACCAGACGCCGGAGGTTCACGAGCAGATCGCGAAGCTGCTCGACGACCTGCGCGAGGCCACCGGGATCATGGTGGACATCCAAGCGCGCTTCCTGAAGGTCGAGGACAACTTCCTCGAGGACATCGGCGTCGACTTCCGCGGCCTCGGTCAGCCGGGCCTCGGTACGAACGAGCTCTTCAACGACTTCGGCGACAGCTCGACGCAGACCGACCTCGGCAAGGAGATCGGGCAGTCGAGCGACCTGGGCGCGTTCTTCGACCACGGCTTCAACGGCGACATGCGCGCGCGCGTCGAGGAGCTCTACGACGTGGGCCTGGGCGACTCGAACGTCATGCGCGGGTCGGGCGGCCTCTCGTTCCAGTGGACGTACCTGAACGACCTGCAGCTCCAGCTCATCTTGCGCGCCGTCTCGAAGTCCGAGCGCGTCGAGCTCGTCACCGCGCCGCGGATCACGCTCTACAACACCGCGCGCGGCAACCTGTCGGTCCTGAACCACATCGCGTACGTGCAGGACTTCAACGTCGAGATCGCGCAGGCGGCCAGCATCGCCGACCCGATCGTCGCGGTCACCCAAGACGGCGTCGTCCTCGACGTGCGTCCGGTCGTGTCGGCCGACCGCCGCTTCATCACCCTCGAGTTGCGCCCGACGGTGGCGGTCCTTCAACGTCCGATCCGCGAGGTCGTGACGACGCTCGGCAGCGCGAACTCGGTGACGATCCAGCTGCCCGAGGTCGAGTTCCAGAAGGTCCGCACGTCGATCCCGATGCCGGACGGCGGCACGGTGCTGCTCGGCGGCATGAAGACCTCCGACAAGCAGGACATGAAGTCGGGCGTCCCGATCGTGAACAAGATCCCGATCGTCTCGTTCTTCTTCGAACGCAAGGGCACCTACGCGTCGAACCGCAAGCTCCTGATCCTGCTCAAGGCCGAGATCGTGATCCCGCGCGAGCACGAGCCGACGCCCGCGCAGTCGAGGCCGCCCGCCCCCGCGAGCCGCCTGTGATCCAGCCCCCCGTGATCCAGCCAATCCCCGCCACCCTCCCCCGCTCCCCGATCCCCCCCCCCTCCACACCACCCACCCCCCTCTCCCCCTGCTTCATCCTCGCGCCCCCGG
>CAZQHA010000514.1:0-3441 GCA_964592795.1 uncultured Planctomycetaceae bacterium
CGACGAAACCGAACGTTCCGCGCGAACCGTTGTTGCCACCGTTGAACATCGAGGGAGCCGGGTTCGCGCCGTGCTTATCCCACACGGTGCCGTCGTAGCCGGAGCAAGCGTCGCCGCTGCCGCCGGTCGTGACGAAGATCTTCCAACCGTTGCTGTTCGGCGTGCGGGAGATGGGCTGGTTCGGGCCCTGGGTCTGGTTCGCCTGGTTGCCTTGGAGGAAGAAGCCCGAGGCCGCCGTCGAGGTCGGGATCGGGTTCGTCGGGAACGTGAACGTCCAGCTGAACATGTGCTGGAGATCGGAGCTACGCGCCGGTGTGGTGTAGCTGCCGTTGCCGTCCGCGCGCATCGAGAACGAGAAGCTGACCGCGGTCAGGTCGATCGAGACCGCCCAGCAGCCGAACGGACCGCCGGCGTTGCCGGGGAAGCTCGTCAGCGAGAAGGACGCGACCGGGGCCGGAGCCGTGGCGCGCTTCTCCGCGCAACGAACCGCGTCGATCGTGGTCGAGTCGCGCAGTTCCATGATGATGCTCGTGGTCGCGCCCACGGACATGCTGCAGTAGCCGATCTGGAAGCCGTTGATGGTGTAGCCGTTGGCCGAACCATCCGCGGAGCCGGGAGCCGAGCTCGGGCCTTCCGGGCACTCGTTGACGCTGCCGACGAAGCCCGCGCCCGTCGAAGCTTGCGACTCGCTGAAGATCTTGTCGGGCGAGGTCTGGCTGGGGAGACGGCCTTCGTCCGTCCAGTACTCACCCGGGTACCACGCGCCGAAATAGGGCGAGGAGCACGTGTTGTTGTAGATCGTGCTGAAAACCGGGCCCAGTTCGGATTCTTGGTTGATCGCGCCCGGACGGGTCCAGGTGCCAAGGCCGTAGTGGTAAATACCGGCCCACTTGACTTGGCTCTTGAGGCGCAGTCTGGACCGCAGGTCCTGCTGAGCAAATGCTGTTGCACCGAGCACCAGCACCGCCAGTGTGTAGATCGAGGAACGTCGCATTACGATCTCCTGAAAAGTGTTCAGAGTGTGGAGAGAACCTAGCTAGCTAGTTGCCCCCCCGCATGACCGCGCATCCGGCGAGTCGAGTGGACTCGACGGATGCACTCTTGGCGGTCGGCGACAGGGCCACTCGAAGGTTCGGACGCAGACCCAAACGTCTGGGTTCCGTTTCGAGTCAGTGAGAACTCTACCACGCTCGATTCGGACTGGGGAGGGCCCGAATGGCACAGTCCAGACGTTTTCCTAGCTCTGCTCCAACGTTGAGACCGGGGCCGGCGACTGGGCGCGTCCCCGCCGGATCAGCGCCGGACGAGTGCGACGAGCCGTCGCGCCTCGGCAGCGGCGCGCGTCGTGGGGTAGGCGTCGGAGAGTCGGACGAGCTCTCCTGCGGAGGCTGCGTCCCCTCCCGCGTGGAAGAACTGGGCGATCGCACGGCCGACGATTCGGGCGGCCTCGCGCTCGCCGGAGAGCTCGGGAGAGTCCAGCCGGGCCGCGAGCTCGTCCAGGCGACGTGTCCATGCCTCGTCCCCTCGCAGGCTCTTCCGCAGGGCCTCGATCCGTCCTTTGCACTCGTCGAAGCAGCCGTTCTCGAGCAGCCACTCGGCCCGCTCCGCGTCGCGCTCCAACCGCGCGGACAGCTCCTCCAGCGCGGTTCGCGCCGCCGACGCGTCCGCGCTCTTCGGGCCCTCCGCGAGCTGCCTGAGCTCCACCAGAGCCTCCGCGGCGCGACCTCGGTGGTGCGCGCTCCGACTCGCCCGTGCGGCGCTCTTGACTTGGACGCCACGATCGCCGGTTCGTGCGATCTCCTCGGCCACGCGGCGGTCGATCTCCTTGTGCGCGACGAGCGGGTCCCCCATCGCGAGCGCACGACCTTCGCTCGACAGCAACACGAAATACGGGAGCGAGCGCGCTCGGATCTCGAAGGGCCGCTCGGTGGTCCACATCGCGCGCCCCCCCATCCAGCGCCGCTCGATCGCGAACGCCTCGGCCTCGTCGGCGGTCGACCCCTGAGCTTCGACGAACAGGACTGCGAGATCGTCGCCGAACGACTCCTGCAGCTTGAGCGCCGCCGGCACGGCCGCCCCGATGCAGACTGGACAGCGACGGCCCCAGAACTCGATCAGCACCGGCCGATCGCGCAGATCGGCGAGGCTCTGCGCGCCGAGCGAGTTCACGGGAAGCGCGCGGAACGCGTAGCTGGGCGCGTCGCCGATCTGGATCGGCCCCGCGGGCTTCGCCGCCCGCTCGCCCGCGGAGAGCGGTGTGGCGACCACCAGCCACAAGCTGCTCGCCAAGAGCCAATTCGAGATCGAGCCGTGCATCCCTCGCGCGCGACTCCGCGCCGTGCGACAAAGTGTCGTTCCAGGAACCGTAGAAGCACTCTCGAAGGTCCGCAAGCCGCCGCCGCGTAAGCATTGTTCGGCGGCGCGGAGTGCGCCGATTCTGGGTCAGCGTTCCGACGCGCGAACGCGGACGACGAGGGCGTTCGGGACCCCGATCGCCACCACCTCCACACGCCCGAGGTACTTCGCGGCGGCGGGGTTCGCGAATCCGGCCTTGGGAGCGACGAAGGTCAGCGTGAGGTCCGCGACGACGGTGGCGTTCGATGG
Organism: uncultured Planctomycetaceae bacterium; assembly: GCA_964592795.1. GTDB lineage: Bacteria > Planctomycetota > UBA1135 > UBA1135 > JANLUN01. The sequence goes on from CAZQHA010000514.1 coordinate 2,605, forward strand.
CTCGCCGCGATCGCAGTCGAGGCCGGAGGGCACGTCGAGCGAGATGACGCCCCGCGCGACGCTCGGGGTCCGCCATGCGTTGATCTCCTCGATCACACGCGCGATCGCGGGCCGCACGGTGCCTTCGAACCCGGTGCCGAGGAGCGCGTCGACGACGATACCGGCGGGCGGGAACCGCACCGCGCCGTCCTGGCCGTCGAGGGCGACGCATGGAAGCTGCATGCGCTCGACCACGGTGCGCATGACCCGCGCCTCCGGAGTGAGTCGGTCCGCGTCGCCGACGGAATGGACCTCGACTGCGATGCCGGCGTTCGCGACGTGCCGGGCGACGACGTATCCGTCGCCGCCGTTGTTGCCGGCGCCGCAGACGATCGCGACGCGCGGGGTCGGGCGCATCGAGCGCGCCGCGTCGATCACGTGCTGCGCCGCGCCGCGTCCGGCGTTCTCCATGAGAACCGCGGCCGGCAAGCCGTACTCGACGATCGCGGCGCGATCGATCGCTCGAACCTGCGCGCGTGTCAGCGAGTCTCCGTGCACGTCGGCACGGATCGTACGCTGCGCGCCGAGTTGACTGTCCACCGTCCCGCGGATATCCCTGCGCGCCGCCGCCGGTGCCGCCGAGTCCGCGAGCGAATCGAGATCCATGAACCCCACGGCTCGTGCCGGTCCGTCGCCGTGACCGCGGGTTCGCGCGTCTCACGCGGCACGCTCACGATCGTGCTGGCGATCGCACTGCCGCTGATCGTGCTCGCGTCGGTGCGCTTCGGGACGACCGACGCGGTGCGCGAGCTCGGCTCCGTCGTCCGCGGCTCCGCCGCCGCGCTCGGCCTCTGCGAT
>CAZQHA010000515.1:0-3434 GCA_964592795.1 uncultured Planctomycetaceae bacterium
GGGGAATGGTCGGGCACCGGCGGCGATCCCGAGCAGACGTTTCCGATGGAAGTGCGCTACCGGGTCACCGGCGGCGGCAGCGCGGTCGAGGAGACGCTGTTCGCCGGCCAAGAGCACGAGATGGTCACGATGTACCACCTCGACGGCGACCGCTTGATGCTGACGCACTACTGCGCCGCCGGGAACCAGCCGCGGATGATCGCGAGCTCGACGTCGGCCGACGCGGCGTCGGGCACGATCCGCTTCGAGTTCATCGATGCGACGAACCTCGCGTCGAACATGGACGGCCACATGCACCAGGCCGAGCTGACGTTCGCCGGATCGGATCACATCCAATCGCGCTGGACCTTCTACCAGGACGGCAAGCCGAACCACTCGGCGAACTTCGACCTCAAGCGCAAGAACGCGAGCGGTTGAGCCGCGCCGTGACGTCGTGAGCGCCGCGCCGGCGAGCCAGAGTCCTCCGCGCTGGCGCCCGCGCCAGGTTCGCGCCGGCGAGTGGACGATCACGGCGCTGTCGGATGGCTACTTGCGCCTCGACGGCGGCTCGATGTGGGGCGTCGTGCCGCAGAACCTGTGGCGCAAGATGACGCCGCCGGCGGAGGACAACACGATCCTGCTCGCGCTGCGGCCGTTCCTCGCCGTGCGCGGCAAGGACGTCGTCGTGATCGAGGTCGGCGTCGGGCAGCGCTGGGAGGAGAAGTTGCGGCGCATCTACCAGCTGCTCGCGACGGAAACGCTCGTCGAGACGTTGAAGGCGTGCGGAGTGTCGCCGGATGACGTGACGCACGTCGTCGCGTCGCACTGCCACTGGGATCACATCGGAGCGCAGGTCGTCGAGCGCAACGGGAAGCTCGAGCCGCTGTTCCCGAACGCGAAGCACTACGCGCCCGCGGTCGAGATCGAGATCGCGAAAAAGCCGGGGCATGCACGCGCGGCGAGCTATCGAGCGGACGACGTCGCGCCGATCGAGGCGCTCGGCATGTACACGCCGTACTCGGGCGAGACGACGATCCTGCCGGGCCTCGTCGCGCACGAGCTCGGCGGTCACTCGGACGGCGTCGCGGTGATCACGCTCAACGAGAGCGGACCGGGCGACACCGCGATCTTTTGGTCCGACGTCGTGCCGACGAGCCACCACAACCAGCCCTCGTACATCATGGCGTACGACCTCGACGTCGTGCGCTCGTTCGAGCAGCGCTCGACGTGGCTCGAGCGCGCGGCGCGCGAGTGCTGGATCGGGCTCTACTACCACGACGTCGACCACGCGTTCGGCCGGATCGCGAAGCACGGCAAGCGCTACGAGTTCGAGGCGATCGACTCGTGATCGACATCTACTTCGGCGACAACCTCAGGGTCCTGCCGGCGTTCGCCGACGCGTCGTTCGACCTCGTCTACATCGATCCGCCGTTCAACACGGGGCGTAAGCAGTCGCGCACGCGCATCAAGACGATTCGCGACGAGGCCGGCGACCGAACGGGGTTCAAGGGCAAGCGGTACCGCACCGTTCGCCTCGGCAAGCGCGCGTTCGCCGACTCGTTCGACGACTACCTGGCGTTCCTCGAGCCGCGACTCGAGCACGCGCATCGCTTGCTCGCGCCGCGCGGTTCCTTCTTTCTCCACGTGGATTACCGCGAGGTGCACTACTGCAAGGTGCTCCTCGACTCGATCTTCGGCCGCGCGTCGTTCCTGAACGAGATCGTGTGGGCGTACGACTACGGCGCGCGCGCGACGAAGCGCTGGTCGCCGAAGCACGACAACATCCTTTGGTATGCCAAGGATCCGTCTGCTTACACGTACCGCGCCGAGGAGATCGAGCGCATCCCGTACATGGCGCCGAAGCTCGTCGGGCCGGAGAAGGCCGAGCGCGGCAAGACGCTGACCGACACGTGGTGGCACACGATCGTGAGCCCGACCGGCAAGGAGAAGACCGGCTACCCGACGCAGAAGCCGCGCGGAGTGATCGATCGGATCGTGCGCGTGCACTCGAACCCGGGCGATCGCTTGCTCGACTTCTTCGCGGGGAGCGGGACGCTCGGCGAGTCCGCGCACGCGCTCGGTCGCGACGCCGTGCTCGTCGACGACAACCCCGAGGCGATCGACGTGATGAAGCGGAGATTCGCGGAAGCCCAGGACGTGCGCTTCCACGGAACCAGAGTCAGATCGCCTCGAGCTCCGGAGTCTTCACGCCGCCGGCCGCGAGCGCCTCGCGCGCGATGACCATGTGGTGCCGCGTGTGCACGACGGCAAACCGCAGCCATTGCGGCCCATCGAGGGGGCCCAGTATCTGGTGCGGTACGAACACCCGGCCGTGGGGAAGCGTCGACGGATCGAGGTCGTCGAGCTCGCACAGGAGCTCTGCGATCCACAGCAGCATGAGGTTGCGATCGATCACCTCGGGGGGACGCACCATGCGTGGCGATTGCGCCTGACCGCGCGGCAGCCGGCCCGACGCGAGCAGATCGAGCGCAATCGCGCTCTGTGCCGCTTCTCGAACGACGAGAGCTCCGCTTTCCTTCGCGAGGCTCTTCAGATTGCGGACGACGAGCTCGTTCGCGAGCGTCAAGTGTGCGAGATGTTGCTCGGCCGACCACGCCGAGACGGACGGCTCAGGTCGCCGGATGGCGTCGCCGTGCTGGAGGGCCCACATGTCGACGACAGTGCACAATCGCTTCAGTCGCGGCAGGTCGAGCTCGGGTGAGAACGTCATGCTTCGGCTGCGAGTTATGACGCGCTCCCCGCGGAATTGAAAGTCCCGCGACCGCGCGAGGAGAATGTTCGCGCCCATGCGCATCGTGTCCCTCTGCCCCAGCCTGACCGAGCTCGTCTTCGACCTCGGCCGCGGCGCGGACCTCGTTGGCATCACCGAGTATTGCGTGCACCCGGCCGACCGCGTCGGCGCGATCGAGAAGGTGGGGGGCACGAAGACGCCCGCGGTCGATCGCATCGTCGAGCTCGCGCCGGACATCGTGCTCCTCAACGAAGAGGAAAACCGCGTGGAGGACGCGCAGGCGCTCGCCCACGCCGGCGTGCGGACGTTGACGACGTTCCCGCGCGATTGCGCCGGCACGGCGGAGATGGTGCGCACGATCGCGGACGCGCTCGAGCGGCGCGCGGAAGGCGCTCGCATCGCGGACGACATCGAGTCTCGGACACGGCGCGTCGTCGAGTCGGCGCGAGGCAAGCGAGCCGTGTCGTTCGCCTACTTGATCTGGCGCAAGCCGTGGATGAGCGTGAATCGTGACACGTTCGCTCACGCGCTCTTGTCGCAGGCCGGCGGCACCAACGTGTTCGGCTCGCTGCCGGTGCGCTATCCCGAGATCACGCTCGACGACTTGAAGCGCGCCGCGCCGGAGCTCGTGCTGCTGTGCACGGAGCCGTACCCATTCCAGCAGAAACACGTCGCGGAGCTCGCCGAAGTGACGGGTCTTGCG
>CAZQHA010000516.1:0-3424 GCA_964592795.1 uncultured Planctomycetaceae bacterium
GATCTGGCTCGCGAAGCAGAAGGACTCGAACTAGCGCCGGCGCTGCGCGCCGGCGGCTGGACCCTGGGGGCCCGGCGGCGTTCCACCTCCCACTTCGGGCCGGTGCGAACGCGCCGCGTTTCGACTGTAGTCGTGCGCGCGCGCGCTCCTCGCGGACGTCGGCGGGGGCGTGGGCGAAGAAGGCGATTGCTACGCAACGGCGCGCGGATCGGTCGGGCAGGGGGGTGGTGGCTCGCTGATCCCACCGGTGGATGGGCCTAGACGCGGCGCAGACGCCGCGTCTAGGCCCAGGTCTCGAGCCGCGCCCGCAGGCTGTTCTCGATCTGCCTCGCCGCGCGCCGGTAGTCCTCCTTCGACCCGCCGATCGGGTCGGGGATGTCCTCGCCGTTCGGATCGACGAGCTCGATGTGCGCATCCTTGCCGGGCGGCAGCGCGAGCGCGAGCGCTTCGCGGTGCGCCTGCGTCATGCAGTAGACGCGGTCGAGCCGCGCGACGTCGCTCGAGATCGCGGGCCGCGAACGGTGGTCGGACAGATCGATGCGATCCTCCTTGAGCACCGCGACGGCGTGTCGCGCGGCCGGCGCGCCCGAGCTCGCCGACACGCCCATCGAGTAGACCTCGAAACCGAACTCGCCGATGCGATCCGTCGGAACGGCGAGCCGTTCCGCGAGAAGGTGCTTCGCGATCGCCTCGGCCATCGGGCTGCGGCAGGTGTTGCCGGTGCACACGAAGCCGATCTTGAGCCCGGTGACGGCGCGCAGCTGCTCGGCGGTGAAGAGCCCGGCGCGCAGCATCGCGAACGAGCCCGGGCCCACCCGCAGGACGCTCGATGATTCGCAGAGTCGGGATCGCCCGCCGTCGACGATCCACTCGACGCGGTCGCCGAACGCCGCTTCGACCGCGTCGGCGTCGCAGAGCGCGGCCTCGCCGTGAGGGTTCGCGCTCGACATCACGACCGGGAACTCGAGCGCGGCGAGGATCCCGGCCGTCGCTTGGTGCGCCGGGAATCGGACGCCCGTCCACTGGCCTTCGGCGACCGACTCGAGGCCGGGCGGGATGCCGGGGAGCACGAGCGTCAACGGGCCGGGCCAGTACTTCGCGACGAGACGCTCGGCCATCGGCGACACGCGCGGGAACCGCGACAGCGCGGCACGCGTGCCGACGTGCCACGTGAAGGTGCGCGACTGCGGCCGGCCCTTGGCCGCGCGGAGCGCGTCGAGCGCCGCCGGGGAGTCCGCTCGCGCGGCGATGCCGTACACCGTCTCGGTCGGCAAGCCGACCAGTCCGCCGCGCTCGAGGATCGCTCCGACCTTCTCGCAGAGCGCTCGGTCGGGCGGTTCGTCGCGAACGATTGCGCGTCGCGCGAGCGAGCTCATGAGATCGCGCTCGCGCGCCCTGGACGCCGTTCGCGCGCAGTTCTGAGTTGCATGCCAGGCTGCTAGCCTATCCGCCCTCGCGAACCAACCCAAGCGCGCACGCGCGCTGCGTAAAGTCGGCGAGCGACGCATGAACGAACCCACCGAGCCGACCGATCGATCGGCGAGCGCGGGACCGGCGTACCGACCCGAGCCGGAGCCCGATCACGAGCCGCTCCTCGCGCGGCTCGCCGCCGGCCTCGCGCACGAGATCAAGAATCCGCTGTCGACGATGGCGATCAATCTCGCGCTTCTTGAAGAGGAGTGGGGGCGCGCGTCCGCGTCGCGGAACGCGGACGTGCCCGAGCCGACCGCGCGCGAGAAGCGCTGCGCGAAGCGCGTGCAGGCGCTGCAGCGCGAGGTGAAGCGGCTCGAGACGATCGTCGACGATTTCCTGCACTTCGCGCGCGGCGGCGAGGTCAACCGCGCGCCGCAGGACCTGGGGGCGCTCGTCCGCGAGGTGCTCGACTTCGTCGAGCTCGAGGATTCGCGCCTCTCCATCCGGCACCACGTCGACCTGCCCGTGGGCCTGCCGCTCGTGATGCTCGACGCGGGCGCGATGAAGCAGGCGCTGCTCAACCTGTTCGTCAACGCGCGCCAGGCCATGCCGACCGGCGGCGAGCTGATCGTGCGCGCGCAACGCCGGGGCAACTTCGTCGAGCTGACCGTGACCGACACCGGCGTCGGCATGACCCCCCAGGACGTCGCGCGCTGCTTCGACGTGTACTTCTCGACGAAGCGCGGCGGGACGGGGCTGGGACTCTCGACGACGAAGCGCATCCTCGAGGAGCACGGCGCGACGATCTCGGTCGTCTCGGAGCTCGGACGCGGGACGAGCTTCTCGATCCTGATCCCGCTGCTCGTCGAGATCCATGGCACGCACAGCGCGAAGAGCGGCGACGAGGGCGTGTCGAAGGTGGCGGCGAGATCGGAGGATGACGACGATGCGAGGGAGGTGACCGGTTGAGCGCGCACCAAAAGCCGATCCGAGTCCTGATCGTCGACGACAACGCGTCGCACGCGGAGGCGCTCGCCGACGGCCTCGAGATGGACGGGCACCGCTGCGAGATCAGCCACTCGGGCGGCGAGGCGATCGCGCGCCTCTCGGAAGCGAGCTTCGACGCGGTGATCACCGACCTCGTGATGCCGGATCAATCGGGGATCGAGGTGCTCAAGGCCGCGCGCAGCTCGCAGCCCGATGCCGTCGTCCTGCTCGTCACCGGCCACGAGTCGGTCAAGACCGCCGTCGACGCGATGCGGCACGGCGCCGCGGATTACTTGACGAAGCCGGTCGATCTCACCGAGCTCCGTGCGCGACTCGCCCGCGCGGTGGAGACCGGGCGGCTGCGCCGGACGAACACCGAGCTGCAGCGGCAGATCGACAAGCGCTTCGGATTCGAAGGCATCATCGGCCATTCGCCGCCGATGGTGCGTCTGTTCGAGATCCTGGGGCAAGTCAGCCCGACCAACGTCACGGTCTTGATCCAGGGTGAAAGCGGCACCGGGAAGGAGCTCGTCGCCCGAGCGATCCACACCAATTCGCCGCGCGCGAAGCAGCCGTTCGTCGCCGTGAACTGCGCGGCGCTCAGCGAAGGCTTGATCGAGTCCGAGCTCTTCGGCCACGTGAAGGGCGCGTTCACGGGCGCGGTCGCGCACAAGGAAGGACGGATCGTCTACGCGGACGGCGGCACGCTGTTCCTCGACGAGGTCGGCGACATGCCGCTCGAGACGCAGGCGAAGCTCCTGCGAGTCCTGGAAACGCGCGAGGTGCAGCCGGTCGGCGGCAACCAGGTGCAGAAGGTCGACATCCGCGTGCTGTCGGCGACGAATCGCGACTTGAAGGCCATGGTGCGCGAGAGCAAGTTCCGCGAGGACCTGCTCTATCGCCTGCAAGTGGTCATGATCGAGCTCCCGCCGCTGCGCGAGCGCACCGGCGATCTGCCGCTGCTCATCGATCACTTCATCGGCGAGCTCGCCGCGCATCACGGACGCCAGGTGCGCGGGATCAC
>CAZQHA010000517.1:0-3424 GCA_964592795.1 uncultured Planctomycetaceae bacterium
CCTCGCCCGAGATCGTCGGGGAGCGAGCGGCGGCCTTGACGCAGCCCAACCCCGCCGCCCAGCCTGAAACCCACGAGCCACAGGTAACGGCGCGGGCTGCGTTGACCGTGCGCGTCTTCTGGGAACTCGACGGTGCGCCAGCGCAGGACATCTCGGCGAAGCTGACCTACGCGGAGGGTCCCGAGCTGCGGCGACGAGTTCGACTGGGGTCGACGGGAATGGACGGGATCCTTCACGTCGCCGATCTGTCCGTCGGACGTGCGTCCGTCACCGTGGATCGGCGAGTGACTCGCGATGTCGATCTGAGGGCCGACGAGACTGCGATCGTCGAGATACCACTTCCGGCCGGAATCGAAACCGACGTCGTCGTGCTGTCCCCATCCGAGGCGCCGGTTCGCGACGCCCAGGTGTGGCTGGCGTACGACGGCAGCGACGCGGCGCTCGTTCTATTGGGACTGACGGACGCTTCCGGCATCGTGAAGGTGCGCGGCCTCCACTCGCGCGACGCGCTCGTCGCGTATCACGCGGAGTACTCGCCGAGCCGAGTCGAGAACGTGTGTATCGCGCTGCCGCGTCCGTGCCCGACGCGACTCGAGCTCCAGTCCGGAGACCCGGTCATCCTCGCGGGTCGCGTCACGGACACCCGCGGATCGCCGATCCCGGAAGCATTGATTCGCATCAGCACGTTCGCACGGCGACCGGACGCACCTTCCGGAGCTCGGATGTATGCCGGTGACACGGAGGTGAGGCTCTACACGGACACCGCTGGAATGTTCGAGTCGCCGCCGCTTGCATCGGGGGTGCACGAGCTCCTTGCGAGCGCATGGTCGTACTCGCATGCCAAGCTGCGGTTCTCGGAGGGGCAGCCGATCCCTCGATCGATCGACATTCAACTCATGGGCGGAATCCACATCGAAGGAACCGTGAGAGACGAGAGCGGCGCTCCGTGTCCCGGGACGAGTGTCCGCTGCGGAAACGTCACGGCTTCGACGGACGCGAGCGGGCATTACGAGATCCACGGCGCAGACCGCGCCTCGAGCATGTTGTTCGCTTGGCACAAGACGTCCGGATCTGCCGAGGTCACGCTGAAGCTGAACGCGGAGGAGCACGTCCAGCAAGACATCGTCCTGTCGCGGGGGCCTGTGATCCGAGGTCGCGTCGTCCTCGACGACGAGTCGCCGCTTTCCGGCTGGCTCGTGTGCGTGGGAGTGGAGCCTCGTCGGCGCGGGCTATGGTCGCGATTCGCGCCGACCGCGGAGGACGGGTCCTTCACGATCATGAACTGTGACGCCGAGAAGAATCGATTGGAGATTCGTCCGAAGGATTCGCCGCACCACGTCATCGTCAAGGAGTTGGAAGACGTGCGAGCCGACGGCGAGTTCTTGACGATTCGAGTCGCGTGGGACGAGCTTCCCACCGCGGCGATCACGGGTCGGATCCGCGGATTCGCCGACCTGAAGAGTCGACCGCGAGTCACGTTTAGGTACGCGGGGGAGCCGACGTCGAGCTGGTCTGCCGAGCTCGACGCGGACGGAGTGTTCAACACCGGACTGCTCGTGCGCGGCGAGTATCAGCTGCTCCTCGGTTGCGACCATCGAGCCGCGACTGCGATCGCGACCGTCTCGCTCGACGCCGAAGAAGCGGTCGACTTGGGCGAAGTCAGCTGCCCTTGAGTCCGGCTCCCATCGCGGACTGGAACGAACTTCGCGCGACGATTCTTCCAATCGACGGCTTGCGCGCAGCGCGGAGCCTCGCACGCGCAGTCGTGTGAACTTCCTTCGCCCTCGACACTACTCACGAACTTCCGTCGCGCCTCAAGAAACGCTCTCGCGGGGCTCGAACAAGGGGTCTCGTCCGCCGTCCCACCTGCGAGGCCCGTCCGTGACTCGAAAGATCCTGCTCGTCGAAGGTGCGCACGCCGTCCAAGAGGACGTCGTCCGCGAGCTCCAGACCAAGTACGACGTCTCCATCGCGAAGAGTCCCGAGGAAGGCTTCGAGATGATGCGCACCAGCGGCCCGTACGCCGTCGTCGTCGCGCAGACGGAGCGCGGGCTCGGCTTCCTGCGCGAGCTGCCCGCGGGCCCGCCCTCGGTCGACCTCACGGAGGCGGACGAATTCGCCAGCGTCATCGCCAAGGACGCCACCGCCGACGACCACGGCTTCCGTTTCCTCGAGCCGCCGTACACGCTCGCGATGCTGATGCGCGCCGTCGACGAAGCCTTCGAGTCCTCGATCGATCTCGACGCGACCACGCGCGAGGCCGAGTCGCTCGTCGAGAGCTTGACGTCGAAGCTGATCGCCTCCACGCACACGAATCCGCTCACGGAAGCGGTCAAGCTCTTCGCGTGCTTGCAGCGACTCACCGAGTCGCTGACCGGTGCGCGCTCGATCACCGAGATCGCGCGATCCGCGGCGCAAGCGGCGCACGACGCGCTCGGCGGAGGCGGCGTGCACGTCCAACTGTGGGAGAGCTCGAACGGCCGCGTCGCCGCGGGCGCCGACGTCGGGCCGGAGATGTCGTCCAAGATCCACTTGGAAGCGATCCGCGGCCGCGACGGACAGATCGGCGAGATCGCCGTCGACGCGCTCCGTCCCGGCATGGGGCCGTTCACGGCGGCCGAGCGGGCGCTCCTCTCCGCCGTCGCCGGCACGACCGCCGTCGCGGCGCAGAACGAGTTCCGCCGCCGCGCTCACGAGCGCACGCACCACGCGACGCTCGTCGCCCTCGCGCGGCTCGCGGGGCAACGCGACAACGAGACGACGAAGCACCTGAAGCGCGTCGAAGCGTACTGCCGGCTCATCTCGGATTCACTGCGAACCCATCCCACCTACACCGCGGCGATCGACGACGAGTTCATCGAGAACATCGCGCACGCGAGCGCCTTGCACGACATCGGCGAGGTCGGCATCCCCGACTCGATCCTCTTGAAGTCGGGCAAGCTCAAGCCCGAGGAGTGGGAGATCATGAAGACGCACGCCGAGATCGGCGCGCACACGCTCGACGGCGTGATCCGCGAGTACGGCGAGCAGCCGTTCCTCGCGATGGGCCGCGACATCGCCTGGTGCCACCACGAGAAGTGGGACGGCTCGGGCTATCCGCGCGCTCTGCGCGGAGGCGAGATCCCGCTCGCGGCGCGCATCCTCGCGCTCGCCGACGTGTACGACGCGCTGACCACGGTCCGTCCGTACAAGACGGCGTGGGATCACGGCGACGCGCTCGAGTGGATCGCCGCGCAATCGGGCTTCCACTTCGATCCGGACGTCGTGACGGCGTTCCTGTCGCAGCAGGAGCACGTCGATCGAGTCCGGATCGAGCTCGCGGACACGCTCGACGAGCTGCGCTCGAAGAATCCCGACATCTTCGGCGCGCCGGCGAACCGGTAGGACGCGGAGTACGGTGTCAGGTGTCCTTCCACCGGGTTCG
>CAZQHA010000518.1:0-3407 GCA_964592795.1 uncultured Planctomycetaceae bacterium
CTCGCCGTGGCGGACCACGGTCAGCGGCAGCGCCTTGGCGTAGGGCTCGAGGATGGATCGCGCCTTCCTCGAGGAACAAGCGGTGAGCGAGCGTGCCACAGTCCTCGACGCGCACGCGGCTACGCGGCTCGACCGCGACGTGTCCCAGCTCCGCGATCTTCATCTGCGCGCGATCGTCACCGGTCTCGAGCTCGTCGCCGACGCGCACGATGCTCGCGCCGCCTTCGCCGACGACGGAGTAACCGCGGACGCGCGGCTCCTCCGGCCCGAGGAATACCCACACGCACACCATCGCCGCAGCGGCGACCGCGAGCACGACGACGCGCTTCCAGCGCGATTCGCGCGCGGCCGGCTCGGCGGGAAGGACCTCCGGAGCGGGTGCCCTTCGCGCGCCGGCCGGCAGCTCCGGTTCCTGGGTCGGCGCGTGACGAAAACGGACGAGCAACGCTTCGAGGCGCGCGACCTCGGGATCGCTCGCGCCGCTCTTGTCCCACAGGTATCGCTCGTTCATGTCGGATTCATCTTTCGCCTGCGCGCTGGAGCCGCTCGCGCAGGAGCTTCATTCCGCGGTGCAAGTTGACGCGCACCGAGCCGTGCGTCAGCCCGGTGCGATCGGCGATCTCGGGACCCGTGAGCCCTTCGACGAGCCGCAGCACGAGCGTCTCGCGGTAGCTCTCGGGCAACGACTGGATGGCCGCGAGCGCAGCGCGCGCCTCGTCCTCGCCGTCGGCCTCGAGGCTTCCGCGCGCATTCGGCGCGGCGAAGTCCTCGGGCGGCGCGGACGCGTCGATCGGGAGCGCGCGCCCGCGCTCGCGCAGCGCGTCGCGCGCGCGGTTGCGAGCGATCGAGAGGAGCCACGCGCCCAGTCGCCGCGGATCCTCGAGCTGATCGATCGCGCGGAGCGCGGTGAGGAACACTTCCTGGACGAGATCGTTCGCGTCCTCGACCGGTCCGGTGGCGAGACAGACGCCGTGCACGCAGGACGCGTAGCGCGCGTACAGCTCGGCGAACGCGGGCCGGTCGCCATCGCGCGCGCGCAGGACGAGATCGACGTCGTCGTGCCCGCGGCTCTCGATCGGTGCGCTCTCGGCTGCGGTCAACGTCTTCCTTTCTCGACTGGGGCGAGACGGAACGCAACCGGAGAGTGTTAGCCGGCTTCGAGCGCCGGGCGGAGCCTCAGTGCCCCATCAGCGCGTCGGCGACCACGTCGAACTGCTCGAGCGCGGGGCCGTGGCTCGTGCTGATCGTGTCCCACTTCGGCGCGCGGTCGTCCTTGTAGACGCGGCACATCCGCTGGCCCTCGACCTTCCACGGCTTTTCGATGGCCTTCGACGGCACCATCTCGACGCTGCCGTGGAGGCAGCAGACGCACGTGCCTTCCTCGTCCACATCGATCGCGAAGCTGGTGCCGGTCACGGCGAGATCGAACTCGGGCGTCTTCACGGTGAGCTTGGAGCCCGTGAAGCCCGGGCCCGTGCACATGCGCAACGTGCCCTTGTGCACGGCCAGCACGAGCTGCGAGCCGTCGCTCGGCACCGGACCCAACTCCACTTCCGACCCCGGCGCCAGTTCGGCGCACACGGTTCCATCGACCCAGAACATCGCCGCCTCCTGGCCGGCGACGACCACGTGCGGACGTGTCTCGTCCGCGATCGCATCGGCGATGCGATCGTGCGCCACGGTCCGTCCGTTGACGACGATCGGGGAGGTTCCGATGCGTCCGTCGACGGGCGACCAACGCGCGGGCTGTTCGGCGCGCAGAGCGACGATCGCGAGGACGGCTGCCGCCGCAGCGAAGATCGCGACCGGGATCCCCCACCGCCGCCCGGCTCGAGTCGGCGCCGGCGATTCCGACCGAGCGGGCCTGCGCTCGGGCTGCACGGAGGGCGCCGGCGGCGCTTCCTGCGCGACGGCGGTGAACTTGGTCTTGAGCTCGCGCAGGAACTCGACGCGGGGCGATCGATGGACCACGTTCCTCAGGGCGCGTTCGACCGCCGCATCGGCGGACGCGCGTCCGGACTCTTCGCCGAAGCCGTTCATGCGCGACCTCCATCGGTCAGACCGAGCGGTTTCTGGAGGACCCGGCGCAGTTCCGCCAGTGCGCGCGAGTAACGCTTGCGCACCGCGTCCTCGTTGCGATCCAGGATGCTCGCGATCGTTTCGAACGGCAGGCCTTCGAAGTACCGCAGGAGGAGGGTCGCGCGCAGAGCCTCGGGCAGCTCGTCGATCGCGTTCGACAGCGCGACGCCGAGCTCCTTGCTCTCGAGCTCGACCACAGGGCCGAGATGGCCGTCGGGGATCGGGTGGTCGTGGTCGGCGTCGTCCAGGCTCTTCTCGCGCAGGTGATCGAGGCTCTTTCGCGAGCGCCAGTAGTCTCGGACCTTGTTCGTCGCCAGCGTGTACACCCACGGCGAGAGCTCTCGCTCGGGGTCGTAACTGGGCAAAGATCGCTGGATGTGCATGAAGATGTCTTGAGTCAGATCCTCGGCGACCTGGTCTTCGCCGACCATGCGCCGAACGAAGTTGTAAACCCGTTCGGCGTACAGTTCATAGAAGGTTCCCAAGGCGTCGCGATCTCGGGAGCGCAGCTTTTCGCGGAACTCGCGGGAGCGCTCGTCACCCGAGAGATTCGCGCCGACCTCGGCCGCGGGCCGCGATCGATCCTGTGGATCCTGGGGATTCTTCGAGGCCAAGGCGTCGGCTGTGACCCGGATTCTTGCTCCGAGGTCGGAAGGGGGCACAGAGAACGGTACCAGCCGGCACGCATTTCTGTCGAACTCGGGGTGATCCCGTAGTCCCGACCAAGGAAATGGACTCACGCGGGGGCGGCACTATCCTCACGCAATGAACACGACGCGCCTGCTCGCCCCCGCTTTCCTGCTCGCCTTCGCTGCCTGTTCCGCCAACCCCGGGTCGCGGGCCCTGCCGCCGGCGGAGTTCGTCCCCGTCGCGGGGGACGACGGTGTGATGGTCTGGTCCGGGGGCGCCGACGCGTGGCTCGTCGACGAGAAGGACCGGGAGCTCCGTTCCGCGCTCGCGCTCGTCGACGCGCGGATCTCCGAGCTTCCCGAGGAGCTCGAGCAGCCGGAGTTCCCGCTCGACGCGATCCGGTTCGCGATCGACGTCTTGGCGAGCCCGATGTCGTTGCGCCTCGCGCTCGACAAGCAGGCGAACGCCATGTTGCCCTTCCGCGCGCAGCTCACCGTCGAAGCGCGCGAAGGCGAGAGCTCGGAGGCGATGGCGGAGAGACTGTCGGCGATCCTCGGTCAGTACGGCGTCCCGTCGCTCGGCAAGTCGGAGTCGATGCACGGCCTCTCGACCGTGCCCCTCGGACCGTTGTCGGCGTACCACGGCGCGCTCGGCAACCAGCTCGTCGACACCGTGAGGCTGCACGGCATCAAGCGGCT
>CAZQHA010000519.1:0-3406 GCA_964592795.1 uncultured Planctomycetaceae bacterium
CACGGGAACGTACTTCTTCGTCGACACCTCGCTTCCGATCGCGATCTTCCTTGGCCTCCACTTGCTCGTGACCGACCCGGCCACGTCGCCGCGCACGAGCGCCGGTCGCATCGTGTTCGGAGTGCTCTACGGCATCGGGAACTTCGTCCTCTACTGGGTCTTCGAGGACATGGGCCTTCCCGAGTTCTACGACAAGCTGATCCCGGTGCTCGCGCTGAACCTGATGGTCCCCACGATCGACCGCTGGGCTCGCGGCGGCTCGGTGGACTGGTTGGCGCGTTGGGAGTCCAAGCTGCAGCCGCGGAAAGCGAACTACGTGTACATGAGCGCGTGGGCGGCGCTGTTCCTCTCCATGCTCGCCCGCGGACAGGTCGACGCACCCCACCCGGGCGCCTCGATTGCATTCTGGAAGCAGGCCTACGCCGACGGGAAACCCAACGCGGACAAGAAGCTGCTCAAGGTCGTCGGTTCGCAGGCGGACCAAGGCATGGGACCGGCGGCCAACGAGTTCGGCGTCATCTATATGGAGGGAACGATCGTCGAGCAGAACCGCGCCGCCGCCGGCCACTACTTCGCGGTCGCGTGCAAGGCCGGGAATGCGGATGGGTGCGCGAACCTCGCGACCCAGTTCCTTTTCCTGCGTGAGGCGCGGTCCGACAAAGACGTGACGCGCGCTCTCACCCGATTGGAACGCGAGTGCGACGAGGGCACGGACGCTCGTGCGTGCTACCTGATGGGTTTCGCGTACGAAACCGGACGAGGAAGGCCGCTCGACGTGGCGCGAGCGCGCCAGCTGTACCAGCAGGGCTGTGAGCGCGGAAACGTGGACGCGTGCAAGGGATTCGCGCGCACGATCTGCATCTCGAACGGTGTTCCCGCTGAGCTCGGCGCGGTCGTGGCGACGCTCGAGGCGTCGTGTGACGCCGGTGACGCCGAGAGCGCCATCTATCTGGCGTATCTCTGGCTCGCGCGAGGCGATGAATCGAAGGCGCGCGAGTGGCTGCAGAAGGCCTGCAGTCTCGGTTCGACGGCCGCGTGCGGCGCCGCTACCGCCGCGGAATTGCCCCCCTGTTCGACGCTGAGCTCCGTCGGGCGTGCACCCGCTTGGTGGACGGCGAGCCTGAGCCGGCTCTGACGGCGCGGGCGACGCGACATCCGGAAGAGTCGAGTCGTTGGCGGTTCCCCGCGTTCGAGTCGAGACCGCCGGATACCGTCCCGTCCTACACGACCCACTTCATCGCGACCGCGCGAGCATGAGTCTGGACGCGGCGCCGCTCGATGCGCGCGTCGAGCGGCGACTCGTTCTGTTCGGGCGACGGATCGCCGCCGACCGCCTGTGCGCGACTTGACAGATTCGTCCTTCGAGTCGGGAATGGAGCCGCGGCGACGACCGCGCTCCATGCACTTCCAGCTCGCAAGTACCCAGTCACCGTGTCGAGTGCTTGCTTTCGCCGCGTTGCTGACTGGCGCAGTCGACGCCCAGACGCTGCGCGAGGAGAACGTCTTGCCGAACGTGACCGACCCCGCGATCGATCGAGCGCTCGCGGCGCACCGCGTCTCTTACGGACTCGACGTCTCTCACCGGAATCAGCTCTTCGTGTACCTGCACGGACTCGGTGGCACCGGGCAAGGCGCGACGAAGCTCCTCAACACCGCAGCCGAGCTCGGCTTCCACGCGGTCGGGATCACGTACGTCAACGAGATCGTGCCGTTCACGATCTGTGGGTCCACGAGCTCGGACTGCTACGAGCATCTTCGGCTCGAGACGCTCGACGGTGTCGATCACAGTCCGCACGTCGCGATCAGCCCCGCGAACAGCGTCATGAATCGTCTGGTCAAGCTCCTGCAGCACCTGGAGTCGATCCATCCCGGCGAGGGGTGGAGCTCCTTCCTAGGAGCGACGGAACCGATCTGGAGCTCGATCGTCGTGTGGGGGCATTCTCAGGGCGGCGCGAACGCGGCGGTGCTCGGGAAGCACGAGTCGCTGGCAGGCCTGCTGATGTCGGGACAAGCGACGGACTTCGTCGGACCGCAGCCTGCCGCGTGGTGGACCGGACACGCGACGCAGACGGCGCAGATGTACGGCTTTTGCCACACCCAGGATCAGCTGAGCGCGAAGATCGCCGTATGGGACGCTCAAGAGCTCGACGACTTCGGCCCCGTGCGGGATGTCGCCACAACGTCGCTGCCGTACTTCGGCACGCACCAATTGTCGACCAGCGTCCCGCCTTCCGTCGCGAACCAATATCACAACAGCGTCGTGAGCGACGCGCTCACGCCGCTGCTGCCGGACGGAACCGCCGTGTACAAGCCCGTGTGGCGATACATGATGCTCGGCGCCGTCGAGTCCGGAGGCCCGCATCTTCCCGTGTGCCTGGGCGACGGATCCGAGGGAGCCTGCGCCTGCGGCAACATCGGCAGCGCAGGCAACGGATGTCGTAACTCGTTCTTCGCCGAAGGCGGCCGATTGCGCGCGGTGCAAGCGGCCAGTGTCACCTCCGATACGCTCGAGCTGCACGCGTCGAACCTCACGGGGCTCGTTTGCCTGTTCTTCCAAGGCACGGGGCTGAACCCGGCCTCCGTCGTCGACGACGGACTTGGTTGCGTCGGCGGAACCATCGTGCGATTGAAATTGAAGTCGGTCTCGAGCGCGACGAGTTCGTATCCGCAGGCGGGTGACTTCCCGATCAGCGTCGCGGGAAGCGTCCCGCCGTCGGGCGGCATGCGCGCCTATCAGGCCTTCTATCGCAACGCGCAGAGCTACTGTGCTCCGGCGACCACCAACCGCACGAACGGTGTGGCCGTGACTTGGACGCCCTGACATCGGTGGACGTGTCGACCCCCGAGCTGACACGGATCACGTAGCGATCGACGGCGCTCGATCAAGCGCCGATCTTGAAGCTCGCGACCTTCGATTCACCCACACGGATGTCGAAGGACTGCTCGGCGAGGACGTCGTTGCCCTCGTACAGCAGTACCCGCACGGTCCCGACGGGAACAGCGACCCGCACTTCTCGTCCGGCTTGGAGCGTGAAGTCCTCTGCGCGCAGATTCTGCGCGAAGACCGCGCAGCGCGACTTCTCGCGACCCGCGAGATCGATGACCAGGATCCCGCCGGGCCGGAGCGTGAGCTCCACGACTCCGGAATCGGACTGCCCTCGCGTCAGCGCGATCAGCCCTCCTTCCGTGCTCGCATTGAGCACGTAGTGGTCCGACGGCGTCCGGAGGGTGAAGCGCCCACGTTCGTCCGTCGACGTGGTGTTCGAACCCCCTTCGATGACGGCCGCGATCCGCGCACGAGTGGGATTCCCTCCGGAATCGACGACGATTCCGCTGACCGTGCCGTGCTGGGCGGTCCAGCCCGAGGCGTGCGATCGGTCCGGAGAAGGTGCGGATCGTGTCGCCG